>JAGQQC010000291.1 GCA_020426395.1 Planctomycetaceae bacterium | reverse complement strand
TGACAGATACCCATCTCGAAGCCCGGTCAGCCGCTTATCGCGCGCTGGGGTTACTGGGATCCAGTGATGCGATTGAACTGCTCGATAGTGCGGCGAAATCACAGAACTTAATCGAACGTCAAAATGCCATTCGTGGACTGGCGATGATTAATTTGCCGTTGGTCGTTTCTTATCTAAACGACGACGAAGTGAAGGTCCGGCAGACGGCCGTGGAGGAACTTCTCAGAAAACCAGATGCGGCGCAGGTCATTAATATCCGCAAGCAGTTGCTCCATCCACGTAATGATTTGCACATGACAGTGATTGAAGGATTGAAGGATTGGCCTGATAGTTTGGCCTTGCCGATTTATTTATATGGTTTGCAGGAATGTCCGATTTTGACTTCTCGGGAAGCCTGTCTCGAAGCAATCCAGCAACGGTCGGAGACCCGGGAAAGTTTTCCTATTGAAGCTGCCGTTGTGGAACGCCGTGTCGAAGCGGAGAAATGGGCGGATCGGCATCAGATTCCGAAGATTGACATGTTGGCGTCCACTAAAGCAGCTAAGAATTCACCCCCAGAGTCCGAACCAGACGCGCGTGAGCAAGAGTTAAATTCCAACTTGCAGAAGTTGGCAGATAAAGCGGATGATGGGGCCGCTTATCAAGAAAGCTTAATGCAATTGACTCAGTTGAGCGAAGAGGGAGCGGTACTTCTCGAACGAGTGATGAAAGATCAGCCAGAGTCGTTGCAACTCGATCTGCGTACCAAGGTATTGCCCGAGATACATCCGGTCTATCGAGCGATCGCTCAGTTGCAATCCCCTCAAATTACAGTTCGCAGACAAGGGGCTAATCAACTAAGAACCTTGTCGGAGCGTCGTTCACTCCCAGTGGATATGTTCCCCACGATTCGAGATCAGATGATCAAGGAGCAGGATCAACTTGTCTGGCGAAGTATGCTCGCGGCATATCAACGGGACCGAACTCCCCAAGCAGCCGAAATGGCCCGCATTGCACTGCACCATGCCTGGCCCGATATTCGTTTGCTCGGTTGTCAGTATATCGAGTTTGATCCAAAGCCAGAGTATGCCGAATGGTTGCGCCCACTGATGCATGATCGCCAGAACAGACCACTTCGCTTGAAGGCGATTCAATTGGTGGGCCAATGTCGGAATCCGAATTTATTACAGCCCCGTTATCCACAAGCCGAACAGCAACAAAGAGAGGAACAAGGTTTAATTGCTCTGTTGAACGAAACAGAACCTGACTTACGTTTTGAGGTGATTGCCGCAGCGAGCCGTTTGGGCTATCAACCTGCCATGCTGGAACTGATGTATTTGGGACAGCATCCGGAAGCACAAGCTCGGGCTCAGGCAGTCACCGCGATGGGAGAGAGTGGTCAGACTCGGTTCGCTAAACAATTGCTTCTGATTGGAGCGACTGAACTAGATCCGATCGTACGCCGTGAAATCCTGGCATCTCTGCAGAAGTTGACCACTTTTGGTACGGCTCCTCCTTCTGATATTCACCAGTATCAATACGAACAGCAATTAAAAATCTGGGGACAGATCTGGAACCCGGTGCAACAACAAACTCCTAATCAGACCGCTTCCCATTCGTCGTTGAATACAATCATCCAGCGATATTGATCCTCTTCGTGTTCAGCAAATCAGACCGATTCCATTTCTCCATGATTCTCCCGTTTTGACAGCCAGCCCCTTCTTCGTGTAGAGTGATGTCATTGGAGGATAGAAGCAAACCCTCCTCCCGCAGAGAAATAGAGTACTGCGGATTAATCTAATGAGGAATGAAGTTTCAAGAAGCGTCCTGGTCTGTTTGCAGGTGCGTAATAGATAGAGAAGGTAGAACATAGATGACTGATGCGAACGAAGATTTTCGTCTGGAGTGGCATGGGGGGACCGTGGTTGTCGTCCCTGCACAGGATGTCGAATCCATGCGGTGGGATTTAATCGAACAGGCCGCTGAAATTGTGATGGAACCTCTCAAGGAACTGGAGGTTCCGATGGTGATCTTCGATTTGAGTGATGTCAGTTATTTTGGCTCCGTCTTTCTGGCGTTACTTTTGCGATGTCATAAATTTGTGAAAGCCCGTGGTGGCGAGTTGGTTTTGTGTGGGGCTAGTAAGATGGCGCGAGAGCTGTTGCGAGTGACTGCCCTCGACACGATTTGGGCGATCTATGATACTCGTGAAGAGGCTTTGGAAGCCCTTGAATAATGATGAACCATCGAAAGCTATGGAACCCATTCACTAATGTATTTCCGGGTTCTTCAGGAAGCTTTGTCAGGATGAGTATTGCTGGATGCAAACATGAAAAAGAAACATCGGAAAACACGCCCGCTTGTCTCTGAGTCTGAAGTGCTGACCACTGAGCATGAGGCGATTATCGAGGCCAGACAAGAGCTAGTTGAAGAGCTCAAGGAAACCGCTGATAAACTGGCTCGTGATGGAGCAACGACTGGAGATCTGAAAATTCTCAGTCGCGCTTTGAGGGAATTGCGTTATGCCTTCAAGGTCTTCACTCCGTACCGGCATCACCGGAAAGTAACCGTGTTTGGTTCGGCACGCACTCAGGAAGACGACCCCGATTTCATACAGGCTGTTGAATTCGGACGTTTAATGGCCGAGGAAGAATGGATGGTCCTCACCGGAGCTGGCGGAGGCATTATGGAAGCGGCCCACCGGGGCTGTGGCCGTGAACTTGCGATGGGTGTCAATATCTTGCTCCCATTCGAGCAAGATGCCAATCCGATTATTAACAATGACGCGAAACTGGTTCACCTGAAATACTTTTTCACTCGCAAACTCATCTTTGTAAAAGAGGTGCATGCGGTCGCCCTGTTTGCCGGAGGGTTCGGGACACAGGATGAGGCCTTTGAAACCCTGACCTTGGTGCAGACTGGCAAACGGGATCTGATGCCGATTGTTCTCGTGGATGAACCCGAAGGGGATTACTGGCAGGGTTGGGAAGAATTTATCAAGACGAAATTGCTTGATAAGAAACTGATCTCACCCGAGGATATGTCCCTTTATTATCGGACAAACAATGCACAGGACGCCGTGGATGAAATTCTGAATTTTTATTCAGTTTATAATTCGATGCGGTATGTCAAAAATCAACTTGTGCTCCGTATACACGTTGAACCACCACAGGAGTTTATTGAAAAGCTGAATGATCATTTCAGTGATATCCTGCTCTCTGGAAAAATAGAGCGAGTACCCACGCATCGATTTGAAGCGGACGATGCCCATCTGGCCGATCTGCCCCGGTTGGGCTTCAAGTTCAACCGAAAGTTTATTGGCCGCTTGCGCCAGCTGGTCGATATGATCAACGAAGATCTGGGCCCGTTAACAGAAGAAGATTAGGCTTCGTTCGATTCCAGCTTTGCTTAGGGATGCATCATCATCTGTTTGTCAAAGTCGATATCGTACTTCTTCATTTTCTTATACAGCGTCGTCCGGTTGATGCCGAGCATTTTGGCCGTTTCCTGTCGGTTCCAGCCGTTGGCATCAAGAGCTTCGATGATGATTTGACGCTCCGGAGCGGCCATCGCTGTTTTGAGCGAACCTGATTCCGTTAAATTTGCAGAGTATCCTGCCAGAGAGGATTCGTCATGCAGATTTTCTGGGAGTTCAAAGGCGTGAATGACATCACCTTTGCTCAAGACGACTGCCCGTTCAATAACGTTGACCAGTTCGCGAACGTTTCCAGGCCAGGAGTAACTTTTCAGTAACTGCATCGCCTGGTCATCAAAGCGAGCGACTGATTTTCCGTTTTGCTCATTCATCACCTGGAGGTAATGATCGATCAACAGGGGAATGTCACTGATTCGTTCTCGTAGGGGAGGTTGCGTTACGGAGATGACATTCAGGCGGTAATACAAGTCCTGGCGGAATTCTCCCTTCCGAACCATTTCTTCGAGGTCGGAATTCGTTGCAAAGACCAGACGCACATCCACTTTATGGGTTTGAGTAGAACCAACTGGTTCGAACTCTTTATCCTGCAACACGCGCAACAATTTGACTTGTAAGCTGGGTGAAGCGGTTGCAATTTCATCCAGGAAGAGCGTTCCGCCGTCTGCTTGCAGAAATTTTCCAATCTTGTCTGAAGTCGCTCCGGTGAAAGAGCCTTTTACATGTCCGAACAATTCGCTTTCCAGCAAGTTTTCAGGCAGGGCTCCACAGGCGACTTCGACGAAAGGTTTGTTTTTACGATTGCTCAGTTGATGAATTGCTCGGGCAGTGATGGTTTTGCCAGTGCCGTTCTCTCCCAGGATGAGTACAGTCGCCCGGGTATCGGCTACGCTTTCGATGACATCGAACATCCGCACCATTTTGTAGTCGTGGCCAATGATGTTGTGCAGTCCGTATTTTTCATCCAGTCGGCTGCGCAAATTTTTGTTTTCTTCAACGATTTCTTTCCGACTCAGGGCCCGCTGGATGGTGAGATGTAACTCTTCGTCGATGACTGGCTTCGTTAGATAATCAAAAGCCCCCATTCGGATGGCTTCGATGGCACTTTCAATCGTGCCATACCCGGTCAGCAGAATGATGGCGGTTTCGGGTTTGTTTTCCACACCGAACTCGAGCAATTGGAAACCATCCTGATCCGGCAGGTTCACATCGCAGATGACCGCATCAAAACGCGATTCTTCCAGACGATCAATTCCCTCCTGACAAGTGAAAGCGGTATCCGTGCGATAACCAAGGCTGCGCAGATAGTCAGCCATGGCATCACAAATATGCTTGTCATCATCAACAATTAATAGCGAACCGGTTTTCGTCGTCATGGGTAATCCTGATTGATCAGAACAATTTTCGTCGCGATATCTCTTCCTGGTGACTGCAAAGTGGCGAACTCATCATCCTTCGCCAGAGGGGGGTGTTTTCGAAATACAGGATCGGAATTCGCTTTGGGGGAGCAGCAAACTCAAAATCAAGTAAATCGAAGTGGGGAAATAGAGTGAATCTGTGAGGGGGACAGAGACTCAAACCGGCTCTCTTCTCTTCTTAATCTCTCCTTAAATCAGGCCGGTCATCTCCATTTCGGGCAGAACATCCACGTCGGCAGCTTGCTTTCGAGAGATACTCTGCTTCTGAAACATAGGTCACAAGATGCACCTCGGCAACAAGTTGTTCCCTTCCAGGGTGAAAAATCAGAACACGTATCGATTATTCAACCTGATGATGTAAGTGTCTGTGATAAAAGAGGATGCGGTTTGGGACGATCATATGAGAAGGCTTGATATGGGTGTCTGCGAGAGGTTTTAAGGCGAAAACCGCCCCTTAAGCATCTGCGTATCCAGGTTAGGAGTGAGAGTTTTCGGTGCGGAAAATGGGCTTCAAAATGTATCCTGGAAAATAGATAAAAGTATACTATTGTATAAATCTTTGCTGGCCCTGTGTTCCTCGGGCGAAACCATATAACCCGTTCAACAGGCAAAAAAATGGCAAACTTGACCCACCGGCATACCGACCGCTAAACTTCGCTGACAAATCGGGTAAGATTAGAATATCGCTGACGAAGACCCGAAGAGAGAGCGTGCGAACCCCCCGTTCACACCAGAATTTTGTCATTCCGACCGGCTTGCGATTGTCGATCTGCGGCATCTGTTTCGCTGATTCATTAGGGAATCTGACTGACCCGCTTCGGTCTATATGAGAATCATTTCACTTCGAGTGTCAGTCCAGGGATGATTCACATAACAGTGGTGACTATAATCCCTTAGAAAAGTTTGGGAGACTGGCCCTCATTTGTAAGTGGTCCAGTTTCGCGAACTTTACTGGGAGCGGGTTGGGCTGTTCGTCAGGACCGAAGAGGTTGGATTTCACCTCGATAGGTGAATCGTAATTTTGCCCATCTCGGTGCTCCGCTCCAAGACCTGAGTAAAACGCCTCCGAAGAGGAAGAGTTGAGTTGAAAGCAATTATCAGTGACATTCATGGCAACCTGGAGGCTCTGCAGGCGGTTCTGGAAGACATCAAGTCCAGATCAATTGAGGAGATCTATTGCCTTGGGGATATCGTCGGTTATGGACC
>JAGQQC010000290.1 GCA_020426395.1 Planctomycetaceae bacterium | reverse complement strand
CCAAATAGGCCTGAGGTAACTTCACCCCCATCTGACTTTCCGCCCATATGCACAATTTGTCACTGTATCTCTCTGAACTGACATGATGTTTATCACGTCGAAAGAGAACTTCAACTGGCGGAACTATTATGTTTACTCTGGACTTGGCCATCCTCAATCCTTCTCAGTTAATCATAATTTGACTTGATAACTCGTCGAATGTTTAATCAAATTTTCTGCCTGCTACTATCTTATCCGTTTTAGTGAATTTCGTGGTTCCAAAACAAAAAAAACGCTTCCCGTTTCTTGCGAAACGAGAAGCGTTTTGGGATTCACAGTTTGGCCTGAAGTTGTTCCTGAGGGGAACAGGTTTCAGGTGAACACCGTGAGGGGATATGATGATCAGGCGTTAAACCTGATTGATCCTTAGTAAGTCCAGATGATGTCTGTTCCGAAGGTGAACTGACTTCCGTCTGTTCCGTTGTCGTAAGGACGAGCACCGTTGTCGGCCCAGTCCCAGCGAACTTCCGGTCGGACAGTCACGCAGTTGTACAGTTTGTGGTTCAAACCGGCACGCAGAACGTAGTAGTTAGCTGCTCCGTTGCCGACCTGAGATCCGTCATCATCACGGAACCATTCGTAGTTCAAGCCAACGCGGTTTTTGCAGTCCAGGTCGTAGAACAAGTACTGGTTGATACCGTACCATTCAGTTGACTGCTCACCAGCAACCAGGCCATTTTGCTGACCACGGTCATGCTGGAAGACGTAAGTCAATTCTTCGGTTACAGCCTGAGTCACAACGATGCTGTACATGTTACGATGTGATTCGTCGTTACCAGCGAAGTTGACTTCGTCACCAGAAACGATAGCGAAGGCAACTGAAGTGGCTTCGTCGTCGCTAGTCCAGGTGATACCACCGAGGAAGCTGTTCGAGGTGTACTCGTTTTCCCAGTCGTCCCATCCAGTCACGATACCAGCAGTTACGTTGATGTTGTCAGTCAGGTCGGTATTCATTTTGATACCGGTGTGAGTGAACGGCTCGCCGTATTGCATGGTGTAAGCGTGAGAGTAGAAGAAGTTATCCGGAGCGGTAACAACTTCGTATCCGATGATGGTGTAGAAGTGTCCGACATCAACAGTCACACCGTTTCCGATGGGAGCGTAGAATGACGCATAGATTTGCGGCATTGCGATTCCCATGTTGTCGATGTCACCTTTCCAGTTGCCGGTCCAGTCGTTGTCCCAGCTACCGTCACGTCCACCGAAAGTAGAAGTGTCGTCTGAGTCGTGACCGAAGACAAAGTCAATCTGTCCCCCCCAGCCAAACTCGTCTGCACAAGCAGCGGCGTCTTTGCTGAGAATGAAGTAAAGCTGGTTGAGCATCAGGTCATTCGCACGGTTGTTGAAGCCAACCGGCTGATTGTTGTTGCTCTGCTCGGGGTTGAAAGTAATTCCCGCTTCGACCCAGCCAGTCAGGCTAAGTCCGTTGTCTTTCATCCAGTTTCCGCCACAATCATTATTGAAGGCGTCCATCAGACTGAAACAGGGATCGCCACAACCGCAGGAGGAACCACAGCAGCCAACGCCGCAGCAATCCGTTGCAGTAGAGCAGCAACCTGTTGAACAACAGGGGACTTCCAGGTTTTTCAGTTTTTCAGCAGCGTCTGCGTAAATTTTTGAGCAGTCGTTGCAATCCGTGCATGCTGGGGCGGTACAACAACCGTCACCAGCCATTGCCGGTACAGACAACATGAGGGCGAACCCTCCGCATGCCCATACGCGACCGGCTTTCAATAGCCAAGATTTAATATCGAATTTCCGCATTTGATTTCTCCTGATCGGTAACTCCTGAATCGCACTCCTGAACGCTCGATCAATAAGGTCGCTGCCGGCAGCAGTAATCTTATTACCCGATAAATTGGCTTCCAATTAGATCGAGCTTCACAGTGTTGCCCGCTCAAACAGCCGGGAGACGATTTGTGACAGTCAACACCTTTTACCCATGAGCGCATTCAGGGTGAGAGGTCTCCTTCAGACTATCGACAGGAGAAATGCATAATTCTTACGGATTCGGCATGGGGATGCATATTCGCATCGAGTGTTAACGTTTCGCGTACCGTCAAGCTCTGGTCACTCACCCTGCTTTGCCAAAGCAACCTAAATCGATTCTAGATCGGCAGTCATGCACCAAAAGAGGCAAAACAGATCGACTTTGCGGGGAGGAAAATTAAGTGACTTCGCCCCGATCAAACAGCGCATCCACAAATAAGGCCGGATTGAAAACTTGAAAATCATCGATTTTTTCACCCAATCCGACAAATTTCACGGGAATCCCCATCTCTTGACGGATCGGAACAACAATTCCTCCCTTGGCACTTCCATCTAATTTCGAAAGCACAATCCCCGTACAGTTCGCATACGAACTGAAATTCGTCGCCTGACTGATCCCGTTCTGACCCGTCGTCGCATCTAAAACGAGCAAGCTTTCATGCGGTGCCCCAGGAATTTGTTTCTCGATCACACGTACAATCTTCCCGAGTTGATCCATCAAGTTTGTCTGCGTCTGCAAACGACCTGCCGTATCGATAATGACGATGTCTGCATTCGTCTCATTGGCAAGTTGACAAGCAGTATGCGCTACGGCGGCTGGATCCGTACCGGAATCTTTGGTGACAATCTCGCAACCAATTCGCTCTGCCCACATCGTTAGTTGTTCAACCGCAGCAGCCCGGAAAGTATCCGCCGCAGCCAGGACGACTTTCTTTCCATTCTGATGCATGTAGTTGGCCAACTTGGCAATCGACGTTGTTTTTCCGACCCCGTTGACACCCGAAACCAGAATCACAGACGGGCCAGATTCCGCCAGCTTCAAGGGTGACATCGGATCTTCAATGTCCCAGTCCGTTTCTCCCCCACCGGTGAGGATATCTTTCAGTTTACCACGGATCGTTGCCCAAAGATCATCCAGAATAATTGTTCGCCCCAGGTGTTTGGTGCGTAACTCGTCGACAATCGCCGTCGCGGCTTTGACTCCCATGTCGGTCCGGATCAGATCGGCAAAAAACCGTTCCAGCTTTTCTTCATCCAGGATTTCCCCTGGCTTGAAGATGTCGCGGACATCGGTATTCAGAATGTCTTTGGTCTTTTTCAGACCCGATTTCAGTTTGTCGAACCAACCCATACTGTCACCATCGGAACGGACATAAAATAGACCGTCATCTTTGTTGAACTTATAAAAAGAGCTCAGCAGTGCGGAGGGGAAATTAACTTTCCTTGAGAGCAACCTCCCAAAACTGCCAAGGCCAAAATCTTACGTTGTCGTCCACCTGGTCGCAAGGATAGCCTCGCGGAGAGGGGTTCAAGCATCGGAGGTCGTTGATATAGAGCCCTTGCCCGCCCAGGCTCCGCCGGCGAACAACCCCCAACCGATAATCATCAAGGTCCCTCCGATGGGAGTAATCGCCCCTAAAATGGTGACTCCGGAGAGCACGAGTAGATACAGGCTTCCTGAAAAGAGGAGGATTCCTCCCAGAAAACAGTACCCGGCTGCATTCAGCAGTTTATGTGGACGGCGGCCCGCTAGTAATCCCAGGCCGATTAACGCCAGCGCATGATACATCTGATAACGGGCTCCCACCTGAAAATCATTCAACCGCTTGTACGCCATTGGGTGTTCCCACCCCGCGATATTCACGACGGGTTCACCGGCGTATTTCTCCGCACAGAAACCATCCAGGCCGTGCGCGGCAAAGGCTCCAGTAATGACGGCGACCCCGGCCAGAATCGCCCCCAGTGTAATCCACCCTGCTCCAATTTGATTCATATCACCACCATCAAATTTCAATTTTGCCGCCAAGGACCTTGATGAATTTCGCCAACCAGGTCGGATGAGCGGGCCAGGCGGGGGCCGTCACCAGATTGCCATCCACATGCGCCTGATCAACGGGGACCTCCACATATTCGCCCCCGGCCAGTTTCACTTCCGGATTACAGGCCGGGTAACAGGTCATCGATTTTCCTTTAAGCACATCCGCCGCTGCGAGCAATTGCAAGCCGTGACAAATCGCCGCCATCGGTTTGCCCGCTTCATGAAAATGCTGGACGATCTTGATGACCTCACAATTCAATCGCAAGTATTCCGGTGCACGACCTCCGGGAACAAGCAACCCGGCGTAGTCCTCTACGTTGATATCCGCAAACGTCGCGTTCAAGGTAAAGTTGTGCCCCGGTTTCTCGCTGTAGGTCTGGTCCCCTTCAAAATCGTGGACCGCAGACCGGATTTGATCTCCTGCTTTTTTATCCGGACAGACTGCATCCACCTGATAACCCACCATGAGGAGAGCCTGAAAGGGAACCATCAATTCGTAGTCCTCTACGAAATCGCCGGCGAGGATTAATATTTTCTTGCTCATCGTTGCTCGCATCCGCTCTGAAAGAAGAAGATTCAAGTCAGTCCCTGTGGGACATGTGTCTGACTGAATTATAGCGGGAAGCGATCCTGAGAAAAACCGGCGAGCCGGATTGTTCCAGCGCGCGGGAACTCAACCTGAGGGGTTTAATCTGACCAAAGGGAGTTCAGAACCGATAACTTTACCGTCGGGTACTGCGGTTAACCGTCTGGACCACATAAATTGGTTTATCGAGATTGTCTTTCATCGCATCGTTAAAATGACCCGTGATGGAAATAGCCTCGCCGTTTTTCAAGCGCGCGAATTCACGAGTTGGTTTCAATTGAATACTTCCCCCAAAGCGATCTTTCGGATCGGGACTTAAATCGTAGATTAAGTTCCACGTACCGCTCGATTCGTCGTAATCAACGATTCCCTTGTACCAGCTTTCGAAATGCTGGTCGTGTCCGAACAAACCGGGATCGAGCTGCTTGGGATCGATCCCCAGTTCGGCAAAAGGATCCCGGACTGCTACCTGATTGTTCGTGCGATAGTCCGGTTGCCCGGAATTCCGACTATCGCCAGTTCGAAAGGGTCTCGAACATCTCCACTATTGGAGGGAATATTTAACGACGTCTCTCCAAATGGATCATTCGGATTGTTATTCAAGTCCTGCGGCTTCGGCACCAGGCCATCCGATCCGGAACCTGTATTTCCACCATTCGTCGCCGGCACAGGTTCGAACCCGGTATTGGACGAAGGAGGCAAGTTCGTCGTCGCTCCCGGATTGGTGCTATAGGCGGCCGGGCCTGAAGGTTGTACGAACGACGTCCCGGGTTGCACGTACGTTCCATTTTGCGGGAACGTCGGACCAGGCTGCGTATAGGTGTTCGGAACACCGGGTCCGTTAGGAGCATAAGGGTTATAGGGATAGCTGTAGCATCCTGCTACCGAGGCAACCAGCGCAATGCACAGGCCGACTCTGCCGATACGGTTCCACCGTGGCATGAAACGGGTCCTTCCTGAATGTTGTCCTGCATTAAGACCTCAGATTTCCTCAGTCGCCCGCACGTGGGCATGTGCAGCGACGGAGTGTGGGCGAAATCAAACGGGCTCTACAGAACGTAAGGGTATCACTTCATCGAAATACCGACTGGCGGGGATTTTTACAAAATTACAAAACCCTGTAAACCCCGGTTTGAAGCGGTAAAACAAGGGAGATTTTTGCTGAATTGCCCCCTTATTTCAATCATTCAACCAGCAGAACAGCCCCAGCTTATTGCGGGCGGCGACTTCCAGGCCGTCGATGTGCGATTTATTCGTCGGTTGAAACGTGAACGATTGATATTATATCTAGTCGGATGAGTGATTCGAGGAATGATGACTTAAAGGCCCCTGAATTGAAATTGGACTGAGGCCAAATCAGAGTTAGCTTATTGGTTCGCAATAAGGAATAAACTTGCGTGGGCGAATATAGGAAATTATTTCTAACCCTTTGCTTTTTTGTTCAAGTATCGCCAACAATACACGGGTAGAAATGAACCACTGAGGAGGTGTTGATGGATAATACTTTTCCCCAGCGTACGAGTATCCACAAGAAAATTGAAAATCGGTGTCGAGTAATCGACAACTGTCTAAATCTAACTCAAGGCGATTCTCTTTTCCTGCAATC
>JAGQQC010000028.1 GCA_020426395.1 Planctomycetaceae bacterium | reverse complement strand
CCCTTTCCCTTTCCCGGATTCGACCCATTTATATTTCCCGACGCGGGCGGCTCGATCATTGCGGCGTTCCCAGAACATTTCTTCTCTGGGGGAAGATTGTTGACCGGATAATACGGGTAACATATCAAATCCGTCATATACCACTCCGTCTGGAAGTGAAGCACTCGCAAGCTGCGTGAAAGTGGGGAAAAGTTCCAGTGCGGTAAGGAACTCATCGTTGACCGAACCGGCGGGAATCTTACCCGAATAACGAGCGATGAAGGGGACTCGAATTCCCCCTTCGTACATTTGACCTTTATAACCCCGCAACGGTCGATTGTCCGAACAACCTGCCGTTCCACCGTTGTCAGAAAAAAAGATCACCAACGTGTTCTCTCGTAATTGATGCTGATCCAAAACGGTCAGCACCTCACCTATCGCCGCATCCGTCGCAGTTATCGCAGCTAAGTATTCGAGACGTTTTTTCTCTCGGGAAGGAACCTGGGCCGGTTTTCCATATTTTACTCCGTCTACCAGGGCATCCTTCAGGTAAGGATACTTCTGCTTGAATTCTTCCGGTGCCTGAGCCGCTCCCCGAATCGCCGGATCCAGATTCGAAGCTCCGTGCGGCGCGTTGAAAGGGAGATAGAGAAAGAAAGGTTGCTCATGATTCTTCTCAATAAATTGTAACGCTTCCCGTTTGAAGAGATCGGTGCAGTAGAGACCTTTATCCTCCGTCGTCAACTTGTTCTGACGATACATCGAAGGCACGCCGTATCGTTCGTGCGTGAAATAATCGATGCCGGTATTCACTAATCCATAGAACTCGTCAAAGCCATTCTGCAAGGGAAGAAATCGCTTTAGTTGACCCCCATCCCATTTGCCAAAGACCGCCGTTTGGTAACCCTGCCGCTTGAGGACTTCAGCAATCGTAATCTCACGCACATCCATCCCCAGAATCCGCTCCGGTGAAACAGCATATTCCGCGGGGGGTATCTTGCGACCGTAATCGGCGACATCATTCCGAATCATGTCGTATAGCCCGTTCCGCTGTGGATAACGTCCCGTCATGATACTGCCGCGCGACGGCGTGCAGGCAGGCCAAGTCACGTAGAAATCAGTGCAGCGAACCCCATCTCGCGCAAGCTGATCCAGATGCGGTGTCAGTACTTCTTCCGAACCAAAGCAACCTAAATCACGATAACCTTGATCGTCGCTGACAATGAGCACGATATTCGGAGGTTTTTCGGTAGCCAGAAGACTACTGGAAAATGCGCAGCAGATTACGAAGAGGGATAGGAAGCAGAGGTTGGATCGCCAAAGCATCTCGATGAATCCTGTTGATGAATAAACGGACATCAATTATTGCGTCTGATTCATCATCAAAGGCTCTCGGTCTCCTGTCAAGCAGCAAGGAGACGGTTGGCGTCTGGCCAACTTATTAGAAGCACCCCGGGCAGGATTCGAACCTGCGACCCTCGGTTTAGAAGACCGATGCTCTATCCAGCTGAGCTACCGGGGCAAAAAAGCAAACAGGAGAAGGGATTGGTCAAAATGCCCAGCCTGTACTTCGCCGCCAAGTCTAGCAAATCCTCAATTGACCGCAAAGGGGCAGGGGATTCTGGCGGGCCGATTCCCTGTTCAATTGACAGGTAGACAGGCCAAAATCAAAACGGGTTCACGATGCCGACCCTGCCCGATTCGTCCATTGCTTCGCGCGCAAAGTATCCGTTATTGACGCGAATTCCCCTTTCTCCTGCACAAATCTAGAGTTAGGACTACCCGAATTAGCCGCATAATCGTGATATTTTGACAATCCCCGCAAGATTGGCAAAAGCGCTACAACCGGAACAGCCGATACGACTGGTACGACCGATTATCACTTTCACGGCATCGGTTTGTACGGAGATTAACTAGTGATGAAACAGGAATGGGCTGTGGGTTTGACGACCAGGACACAAAATATGGCCAGTCAACTATTTAAGATGATCTTGTTATGTACGGTCGGTCTTGCCATGACCAACCAGACATGGGCTCAAACACCTATGATGAATGGGTATCAGCCCCCCGAGCAGATCTTACTGCCGACCTGGCAGGAATTTCAGGATCCGAATAACTGGAATCACCTTCCATTAGGAACCGGCCAGCCTGTCGCCATGTCCTATAATCCCGATGTGATTCCTCCGGGAGCACTACCTCCTCACCGGCAACCTATGGGACCTGGCCCACAACCTGGTTATTCATATTTTCAAGGTTCGACTGTGACTTCAGTCGCGGCTCAATACGATCAGAACGATCCTTGGGAACAACCGAGTGAGTTTGAAAAATTTCTTGCTGCCGTTGCCCAAAACTCCTGGTTCCGAGCAGACTATCTGTTCTGGTCAATGGACGGTCCAGGAAATACCGTCGTTGGCCATGACCGTTTTGATGATGTCTACGACGCAGATGTCACCTCCGATCCTCGAACACCAGTCGTCTATGCCGATGATCTGAATTTCGTTTCTGCGAACCTTCTTCCTTTCGGCATCCTGACCGATGAGGTCATTACTCCGCTGGCAACCAGCCGGGCACTTGATCTGGAATCCGTTAGCTTTCGTGAGAAAAGTGGTTTTCGTGGAACATTAGGTGTTCCGGTAGTAACGGGCGAAGTCCAAATTAGCAGCTTCATCGTGGGTCAAGCTTCGGATGATGTCTACGGGAATGATACCGATGTTGAGCTCGCTCAACTTCTTGATGTCCCCACAATCGATCTTGGATACCAGGACTACTATCGTTTGCCGAAGTACTACAACTTGCCGGTCACCTTGAACGGCGGCAACTGGATTCCTATCGGACCGGAACTTGTCTACGAAGATATGCGAGTTCGGATGACGAACAACGTTTGGGGTGGCGATATGAAATACCTCATCGATCTACCGCAAACTCCACAATACGGTTTGGTAACTCGCCCGTTAGTGGGGGCGATGTACCTGGCGATTCATGAAGACATCACCACCGATGCCACTCGAACTAACCAGTATGGCGTCTGGACAGGTTTCTCCAACCCAACTGGAGAGCTTCACATGAGCCAGGACTCTTACAACAATATCTACGGGGCGACACTCGGGGTAAACCTGGAATACCGAACCCCCTATGCGGTGTTTGGTTTAGAACCTAAAGGGTTGATTGGTTTCAACACCTATCGCACACGGGTTAAAACGCAGGATTTAGCCTTCGCTGGTGAAAATTATTTCGTCAAACAAACGAAAACTGAATTCTCCCCGTTGGTCGATCTTCAGCTCTATGCCCGAATCAATCTGACGGAACAGTTCTCCTGCTTCATCGGTTACGATCTGAAGTACGCCATGAAAGTCGCCAGACCTGGCAATCAAACCCGCTACAACGTGATCGGTACAACAGACGGGTCGACAGGAATGACTGAAGTTGATGCAACAGACTTCTCCATCTCCAGTAATCTGGACGAGTTCAAAATTGACGGTCTGACCATCGGAGGTGAATTCCGCTTCCACTAGAATGGACTCGGCCCCGTCATCACCAATACACCAGCCCCTCATCGGAAGCTTTCATTCGGATGAGGGGCTGTTTTTGCGCCGGTTCTGAACTCTGGATTGATTGACCACGCCAATAAGCCGCATAGACAGAACCCAAACGCATTCAACGTGCCATGCCACCTAATCATGGTGGGAATATGCAGGTAAACCAATTCCTGATATTCATAGACCGCATAGAACATCGCCATCGGCATTGAAACAAACAAGGACAGAGCGGAAACCAGCAAAAACAGGGCAACCGACCGCGAGTTCTTCCATTTCAATATTGCCAGCCTCATCTGCCAGACTCCAACCGCCAATAGTGACATTCCAAGGCAAATTGAACTTAAGCATTCCAGGAATGGAAATGCTGCAATCCCAATTCCAACGAGTGGAATACTTCCAACAGCCACCAGGCAAATCGGGTTCAGCATCAGAGAGCGAAACTCACGCTGTATTTGCGCAAGTAGAATCGGCAGGCAGAACCCAGCGTAATGAAAATGCAAACTGGTAAGCAGAATAATCCCCAGGGGTAAATCGAACAGGGTTTGCTCCCACTTCCACAACCCGACAGCAATTGCAGAAACAGGATAATAGAGCTCTCCGCAAGCAATTAGTACGGTGCTCATTGAGAGGGGGCGAGTCGCAAGATTGAACAATCCGTGTAAAGCGAAAATCAGCGTAAGGAGCACATAGGGCGATAGAGTCAACAACCCCACAAGTTTTCCATCCAGCATGAACGTGATCAGGAGACCAATCAATGCAGGAAACCAACTCAGGTCACTCGCACGGAGAATGAACTGCTCTATTCGTGACGATGGACAAACCGAACGGTCCAGCAGCTTCTGAACCATTGGCACCATAAACGCGATTCCAGCCAACAAAACCAGTTGGACCCATTCAAGATATCCAGTTGCTCCTGAAATCAGCAATATTAAACCAGCGAGTGCAAACCGAATCAGGAGCCATTTTCGTGCTGAGGTTTTTTCAGGAAGCATTTGTTTCTCATACTCCGCTTACGAAATTGAATCGGCGAAAATTTTCCCCTCAACGAACAGCAGAAACATCACGACTAGATTGAATGGCTCGTTTAATTGCCTGTTGAGAAAGACGTCTGAATTTCCGCTGAACGAATCGAAAATAGGGTGCGATCATTTTCACCAACCAGTGATCGGGTCGGGAATAGACTTCAATCTCATAAAAGACTTTCCCTGTAGTTCGATCGTAACGAAGCAGAAATCGCTCCTCCCCACGCGCGACATGCCCTGGTAAGGTTGCGTAGGTGAATCCGTAAAGAGACTCCGTATCAGAGTCGTTATTGATGACTTCGAAAATTCGGCAGGCGTTGTAGCTCCACAACCCACCTCCCCGAGCCACCACAGTGACGATATTTCCAATCGAAATTTCATCGCGCAAGGGAACGAGATCAACCATTTCCGAAGGGAACATTTTCCACTCCCGAAAGGCAGTCTGGCCCGCCTCAAAGGTGGCGACTCCTTCGCCCATTTCCACGGAAACGTGGCTATGGTCGTATCCACGAATCTCCCTTTCTCCGAAGAGGGGGTGCTCGGAATAGTTGAACGGAGCTTCTTCCAATGAAAGCGCCCATTCTCGGATGGTTTCAGTCTTCGGTCGAGTCAGTTGGAACATGGATAATTCCTGAAAAAGGAAGGAAAGGGTAATCCGCAGAGCCGGACAGTTGTGACTTATCTGAAATGTTCAACCGTACCTGGCCAGAATGGATAACCTGCTATTTTGCGAAATCCCCCGGATTCGTGCTAGAATTGGGGCTCTTGAGCGTATCACATTTACCTGTAGCGGATTCTGGCGGCGCAAACATCTTGTGATGGAAGACTCACGTTCAAAAACCGTCACACTTATCTTGAACTAATTCTCGATTCAACACCTGGCTGATTTTTCATCCCGAAGGGGAACCATTATGCGGTTCACAATTCCATTGCTTCTCACACTCTCCTTCATTGTTGGCTGCGCTAAAGAACCCATGCCCAGCTCCAAACCTGATTCTGAAACATCAACTCCCCAGAAGGAAACGGTGGAACAAGATCAAACCACCGACGAGGTGGAAACTTCAGTTACAGATAACGTCCCCTCCCGTGGTGAAGAAATCGCGGCTACGCTACTGAACGACGAAATCGATGAACAGGAACGCCGTGATCTCTTTCCAGAGTACCCTCAGTACGCCGCAGAAATCGTCACCGCCATGACTGCCGGTTACCCGTTTGATGAAGAGGAAGAATATCGCCGTATTCCCTGGATCTGGCGTGTCTCCATAAACGCCACCAAAACATTGAACCAGGAAGAAATCCAGGAATTGCTGGAAGTCAGCCTCCCGGAAATTGGTGAACCGCTGGCCGACTGGCAAGCCGTTGTGATCGGTGGGGGTATTATCAACGGTTTGACCTTGAAAGGGGAATGGCCCAAAGAATATCTGAAACCGATTCTTGAACGAGATACAAATCTGCTCGAACGCTGGAATTCAATGTTACAAGCATCCATCAAAATGGCGGATGATTCCACCGTCAAAAATGGAACTCGATACGATGCCCTGCGAAACCTCGGTATGCTTTCCTGGGATGAAGCAGGAGGCCACCTCACCAAGTACCTGGCTCATAATGTCGACTCGGAACTGAAACAGGGAGCTGTTTGTGGGTTGGCCGACATGCATTCTGCCGCGGCGGACACGATGCTGCTTTCCGGCTGGTTGTATTATGAACCGAATGTTCAATTTTTCGCACTGGAAGGTATGCTGCGAACAGCAGACCGGTTTCGTCTCCTTAAACGTGAAATTGATGCAGGTCGGATTGATCCCGCATTTATGACTGCCGAACAAACAGAAACGCTCCTAAACCACCCGCATGAACTGACGCGCCAACACGCTCACCGGCTACTTCGACCACTTCCTCCGGTGAAGGCCCCCGCAGAAGAAACTTGGGATATCGCCCCCGAGACATCGGAAAAACCAGCAAAAGAAGTAGAATCACCTGCATCAGAACAACCTGAAGGTTCTGCCCAGTAAAAATAGGAGAAAAATCATAAATCGGTAACTGGGAGCCTTTTCGGAGATCGAATTCCCTATATAATCCCACTCACACAGAGCGCGGGGTGGAGCAGTCTGGTAGCTCGCGAGGCTCATAACCTCGAGGTCGCAGGTTCGAATCCTGTCCCCGCCACTTCTTAAAGTGATCCTGAGACCCTCTGATGAATCATCGTGCTTGTCTTTGTCCTATATCTATGAGCAGGCACAACCGGGTTTTAGGATAGAGTCCAAATTCGAAAGCCTCTGCAGATGAAGTCTGTAGGAGGCTTCGATTATTAATGGAGGAAGCTCAACCGGCTTTCGAAATGAAATTCATTAAACACCTGTTGGTCATGTCGCCAACAGGTGTTTTTTTGCGTCTGTTCTTTTTGACATTCTCGACCACTCCGCTCGTTGAGGTCTGGCATCTCAGGGAAAACTCTGTTCTCATAAACGAACAATCACTCACCACATCCCTTTCCATCACCAATCTGTATAACCTTCTCCTTGGAACAATTGCTCGGATTTGTTCCTGTGTCGCGTTGCTTCCACCGCGAATCTTAAGATCGGGAGATCGACCTTGGCCCCCTCACCTTCACCTCCGGATCCTGCCGATCCACTTCCAACCGTGCATCGGGTCGATCTGAAATGCGATGAATTCGAATCGGCCTGGAATTCCGGGGAACGACCCACGATTGAAGAATACCTGGAAGGGATTTCCGGCACTGAACGGCAGCAGCTCCTTCGTGAACTGGTTGCACTCGAAATTGAACTGAGGGAACGGGGCGGAGAAACTCCGAAGCTGAATGAGTACACTCCCCGGTTTGCTGAGATGGCTGCCGATCTGGAAACACTGTTCAGTGACAAAAAAAATTCCAGTGAGGAAGATACCCTTTTCATTGACTCTGAAAAAACAGTCGACCCAACGCTAAAATACCAGCAGAGAAGTCAGTTCGATTCCGGAATGGTTGGGCGTGAGTCAGCCAACATCGATTCCGTAAACCAGACTCGGCAATGGATCGAAGAACAGGAACATCTGCAACATTTTGGTGACTACGTTATCATTGCTGAAATAGCTCGTGGCGGGATGGGGATCGTTTACAAAGCGTATCAACGAAATCTGAATCGACTGGTTGCATTGAAAATGATTTCCCAAGGGGAGTTCGCCAACCAGGAAGAAATCAAACGGTTTCAGCTTGAGGCAGAAGCAGCCGCGCAACTTGATCACCCGGGCATCGTGCCTGTCTATGATGTCGGTGAGCACGAGGGTCGCCATTATTTTTCGATGGGACTGGTCGAAGGGGGAAGCCTCAGTCAGGCGGTTGTTTCCCAGTCATTAACCCCCAAAGAAGTCGCGCAGCTTGTCTTGAAGATCTGCGAAGCGATGGCTTACGCTCATTCAAAAAGGGTTATTCACCGCGACCTGAAACCGGGGAACGTGTTGCTGGACCAAAACAAAGAACCCCGGATTACCGACTTCGGTCTTGCCAAACGTATCGAGGAGGGGAGTAACCTGACGATGACCGGGCAAGTGCTGGGAACTCCCAGTTACATGCCGCCGGAACAAGCTGGAGGTCTGACGAGTGAAATCACCGAGACGGCCGATATCTATTCGATTGGTGCGATTCTGTATGCGCTCTTGTGCGGACGCCCTCCCTTCCAGTCTCCCAATCCGATGACAACACTCCGGCAGGTGCTTGAAGAAGAGCCTATTACTCCCCGACAGTTTAACTCGAAGATTCCGGTCGACCTGGAAACAATCTGTCTGAAGTCGCTCGAAAAGAAAAGAGAGCAACGCTACCAATCCGCCGAGGAATTGGCGGAGGAACTAAAACGTTTCATCGATGGCCATCCGATTCTGGCGCGGCCAATTAGTTCCTTTGCGCGCTTAAAACGGTGGTGTGAACGGAATCGGACAGTGTCTGGATTGATCGTGGCTGTCATGTTGACCATGGTGCTGGGGTCCGGGTTTTCAATTTACTTTGGACTGCTCGCCCAGGGACGCGCGGAATCGGCCATCCGCAATCAACAGATTGCAACCGAGCAAACGCAGCTTGCACTCGATGCGTTGACGACGATCATTTTCGAAATTAATACGACGCTCAGCGAAATTCCGGATGTGGGTGAAAAACGGAAAGAGATCGTCGCCGAGGCGGTTAACAAACTCGAACAGGTCTCTGATGGGCTGGAAAATTCGACTCAGGTGAGCTCCGCCCGCGCGGCGGCTCTCATTAACCTGGCAGACATTTATTCTCGGCTGGGAGACGAAACGGGAAAAAATTCGAGAACGCGATCATTTGAATTATTCAAAAAGTCAATCACACAATTTGAACAGATCGTCGACGTCGAAGGTAATCGGGACACGGATACACTCTGGAAATATTCGGTCGCATTACAGCGAGTCGCCTCTGCATCGATCGAGTCCAACAAAATACAAGAAGCAGAACCGTACCTTCTTAAATGCGTCGAACTTCGCATGGAGGTTGCGAAAGCAGAGCCTGACAATGTTAAATATGCCACCGGGGTTGTGCATGCTCACCTCGAAGAAGGGGAGTTCTGGAACCAGCAATACAAATCACCCAAAGCTCTGGAGGCACACTCCAAAGCTCTGGAAATTGCTGAAAAATTACTCGAAAAGCACCCGGACAATTTTGAAATAATCTACGTTACAATCTACGCACGTACATCGGTAGGAAGTATGTATGACCTACTGAATAAAGCTGAACTAAGCAAACAGCACCACTCATCCGCCTTTGAGCTCTTTGAAAAAGCGAATGCACGTTATCCCAATAACCGGATGCTACTGAAAACAATCGCTTGGAATCGCGAAATTCTCGCGCAACTTTATGCGTATCGGCTGAAAGATGCCGATGCCGCGGAAACCACTTTTCAAGAAGGAATCCAATTTCTGAAGCAGGCGATCGAAAATGATCCACGCGATTTAGAACTGCAAGCTGAACTCGCCCTCACTTATGATGCTCTCATCGGTTTTTATCTGGACGCAAATCGGACAAAAAATCTGATCGAGGCCATGCACAAACGGATCGAAATCCGCCGTGGTCTGGTCGCGAACGATCCCTCTCATCCCCAGCTATTTCAGGAGCTCATGAAAAATTACAGAGAACTGGGAACCTACCATCTAAGGAACAAGGAATATCAGCCAGCGATCGAATTGTTTCTGAGCGGAAAGATCTTTCTGGACTCGCTCGGGGACCGGCTCCCCGAGCAAGCAAGAAATCAAATCAAGAACCTTGAAGTCCAGATTGAAAATTGCCGCGATAAAATCTCACGTGAACAAACCGAAAGCTCACCCAATTGACGCGAGGTTGCAAGATGATGGGTGTTCAAATCTGAAGTTCAAATTCCACTGGTTTGAACTCTCTACCATTGATCCTCACCCGAATGCGATGCGCACCGGAGTAATGTTTTCGGGTCGTGAATTGCTCGAAGCGTTGTTTGCTGCTTAGGTCATGAGTTCCCTTCTCGAACTCTCGTTCAGCCCATTGAAAGACCTTGGTTGAATGTGTTCCGTTTTTCTTGAGATAGTCAATCAGGTATTCTACGCGAAGTACGCATTTTTGTTTCACATGAAACGAAACGGAAAACTCCAGCTCTTCTCCCAGTTTTAACATCGGTTGGTTGACCGTGAAATTCTTCAACCGGTCAACCTGTGATTGCAAACCGAACAGCTTGAGAGCCTCAGGATGGGATTGTTTGAGTAATGTCCGGCACGCTTGCTTGAGGATCCAGTCTGTCTCGGGTGATCGACCTTGCCAACGCTTGGTCGTTTTCAGCACAAGTTCGGGGTTGTCTTTGGAAATATCATTCAGGTTGTTAGCCACACTTTTCTGAACGTAACGCGATTTGTCCTCCTTGAGACCCTCGAGAAGTTTCAACACCGGACGGGGATCCTGCTTGAACAGGGGGAGGGCCATCGCCCAGGGAAGTCGAGGCCGACACCCTTCGCTCGCCAGCCGTCGCAAATGCTCGTCTGCATTCTGAGCCCATTCGTGCATCTGGGTCATCATCCGGGGGGGATCATCCAGAATAAAGGGGCGAACGGCAAACTCGGAAGAGGCAAACCGGGTGAACCAGCCGAGGGCTGGCAAGGATGTCTCCCAATCATCCCGCCCGTAAAACGAGACGAACTCGGGGAAGTACATCCCCAGGTATCCGGAGTTTTTATCCCGCGGCAACAGCTCAACGACCTGACTCAGAATGCCAATCGCCTTCGAGTAATCCTGCGGGAGGAAATGATGTAGTGTCCGGGCAATGTGCTGCATCCGGGCCTTGAGTTCTTTATCATCCCAACTGTCCGAGAAGATCCGCTTGCGGAATCGGGCTGAATCAAACCCCGTCTCCACTCTCTTCAGGGCCTTTGAGAGAGTATTGATGTAGTCTCGGGAATAATAATTCTTAAGTGGCTCCGCCATCAGGTGAAACTCCACTGAGAAGAGCAAACCAAGTCTGGTTTTAGAAGGTTGGATAAGATTGTTTTGCACGTTCAGTGAGAATTGTACGAGTGCAGATTTACCACTGCACTCCGTTACCCTTGACCGAAAATGGGAGATCGAGTATCCCTCAAATTGAAGCTGAAGACAAGAAACTGGATAAACGGGAAATGCTCCTCCGGGTGGGTGAATCCCCCCGCCGGGATGGTCATTTTCGGGCCGTCATCCTATGATTCAATACTCTGACATAACCAATCCTGACCCTGACTGGACCAGGGTCTTTTCCACCGCCAGATACGAGAGGAACGTTTCGTGTTCAATTCTGCGGCCGACTTTTCGCCCTTCACCCCAATGAATCAGCGTGCTCGTCAATATTCCCAACAACGTCAAATGGGGATCGGCGACCTGTTGCTGGACAATCGCATTGTTTTCCTGGACGGGGTCATTCACGATGCCAGTGCAAACCTGATCGTAATGAAGCTCCTCTATCTGCAATCTGAAAACCGTCATCAGGATATCCACCTGTACGTGAACTCCCCCGGTGGATCCGTGACTGCCACCATGGCGATTTACGATACAATGCAGTACCTGGAATGTGACATCTGCACCTACTGTGTCGGACTGGCCGCTTCGGGCGGGGCTGTCCTTGTGGCGGGAGGATCTTCAAAGAAACGGTTCATACTCCCCCACGCCAAAATGATGATTCACCAGCCTCATGGTGAAGTGGGAGGACAGGTCTCCGACATTGAGATTCAGGCGAATGAAATCCTGAAGACCCGGGAGACACTCAACGAGATTCTTGCCTCACACACCAATCAACCGATTGAGCGAATCGCCAAAGACACGCTCCGTGACCGTTACCTGACGGCATCCGAGTCGGTGGAATACGGGCTCGTTGACGAAACATTGACACCTCGTCCCAAAGAAAAGAAATCCTGATCATTCACCGCGGGAGCAGCAGTGCAGCCCGCCGGTTACCAATACAATTCCCTTTAGCGCAGGAAAGCTGAATCTCATGACAACTCTCGTTCCCTACGTGATCGAGCGAAATGGCCGTGATGAACGGGCCATGGATATTTACAGCCGGTTACTCCGCGACCGCATCATCATTCTTGGAAGCCAGGTCAACGACGAAGTTTCCAATAGCCTGGTTGCTCAGCTCCTCTATCTTCAGTTTGAAGACCCGGAGGCGGACATCCATTTCTACATTAACTCCCCCGGAGGCTCCATCACCGCCGGGATGGCAATCTACGATACGATGCAATACATCAGTTGTGATGTCGCCACATACTGTATGGGCCAGGCAGCCAGTATGGGAGCAGTCCTGCTCACCGCCGGTCATCCAGAGAAACGATTCTCTCTGCCGAACGCCCGCATCATGATCCACCAACCTCTGGCTGGAATGCAGGGAACCGCAGCGGACTTGGAAATCCACGCCAAGGAAGTCCTCAAAGTCAAACGCCGTATGAATGAGATTCTCCTCAAGCATACTGGCCAGACGTTGGAGAAACTGGAAGAGGATACCGACCGGGATAACTTCATGACGGCCAGCGAAGCCAAAGAATACGGTCTGATCGACAAGGTCCTGGACAAGATCGATCTGCCAAGCACCTAAGTGACCGGAATCATTCCTCCCGGATTTCGTACAATTCCTGCGAAACCCGGGAGGACTCGTCTTTTCATACCTGGGGACTTCCCGCTATATTTCCGCTCTCTCTCCTTCAGAAATATACCTAACCGACTTTGGCTTGCTCTATTACTCGATGTGACATGGATGTAACCGAGTGATCTTTGATTGAGATTCCGCGAGCCGTCGAATCATTGCTTGACTCCCCCCGAACAATATGTTGCATTTCCGCTGGACATGGATGTCACTGCTCGGAATCGCGCTTCTGACTGGATGCCAGTCAACGGCAAAGCGCGAGGTTCTGGAAGCGCGCTTGCGGGATCAATCCGATGAGATCCTCGTCCTGAACCGGAAGATTGGACGCCTTGAAGAGGAGCTCACTGTCCGCACCCAGGAAGCCGATGCGTTACGAGTGCAGATGGTTGGTACTGGAAACAAGGGACTCCTCAAGGAACAGGCCAATGCCCTCTACCAGGTGACTGGGATCCAAATCAACAAATTACTGACGGGAGGACTCGACCATGACGGCGAACCTGGTGATGAAGCAATCTCAGTGCTCTTGTCCCCCCATGACCAGGATGGCTCTCTCGTCAAGCTTTCAGGAAAGCTTCTCATCGAAGTGATCGACCACTCCCATCCAGATGAGGACGAGGTCATCGGACAGTGGGAGTTCAGTCCTTCTGAAATGAAGGCTCATTGGCACTCGGGTTTCATCGGAGTCGGATACCTGTTTGATCTCGGGTGGCAGCAACTTCCAAAACAAGAAGAGTTGATCATTCACGCGAGACTTATCACTGGCGATGAGCGCCAGTTCGACGTGACAGAAAAGATTCGGATCGAACCACCTACCTCTCTACCACAGGCAAACTCCAGCCCCCAGGCCATCGAGAGTGATGGGGCAATCCAGGCCTTGTCCGCTTTCTCATTCGAGCCACCTCCCAGCAATCCGCCCTCTTCGCGGCCGACGTCCGTCGTGTCGCCTCAGTCAGAGGAGCCTCCACTGGGATTTTATCCGGAGGAACACCTAATCCCCGTCCAGGAAGACCAACGAGAATCGAAACCGGCAACGTCGGGTTTCTATCCAGAAGAAAACCCGATCCCCGTTCCGGAGGATCTGCGAGTAACGACCACGAAGGCTTCCGGCCTCTACCCAGGAGAAGAACCGATTCCTGTTCCTGAAGACCAGGGAAGATCAATTCCTGACTTTGAGGAGACCGGAGAGGCATCCCAGTATGAGTTGTCACCAACCCCATCCTTCGAACTGGATGAGCCAGGGTATTTGAAGCTCCCGACAATCGAGTCCAGCAACCGGACAAAGTTCGATGACTTCCCACTACGCTGAAGTCTCTCCATGAACAACCCGGAATCAGTCAGCACCGGGCAAAACTGGAAAGCTAGGCAGTTTCACGTGAAACTGAATCTTGTGAGAATCGGGCCGACAATTTTGATTTCGCGATCTGGTCGGCAACGCCGTTCCACAATTCAATGCGAGCCCTGATTGCTTCTTCTGCCGCGCGAATCGCCTCGGTCAGTTTTTCCTCGCTGTCACCAATCAGGTGCTCAACCAAACGTCGAGCCAAGGCTCCATGCTCATCCCCGTCCAACTCGATGTGCCGTTCCAGATAATAGAGAAAGCGATCGACCGAGAGCCCACTCCCCTTGATGACAGGAACCAACCGGGAAAACATATCCGGGATGACCTCTTCCCGACCGTAACAAAACGAGGCAGCCACTTCGTGAATCTTGCCGTGAAGGGCAACCGACATGGTCGTTTTGACGAAATCAGAAGTCGTTTCCAACTTTGAAATGGTTGGCCAAACCAGGTCAAATTCCTCTCCAGCCTGCAAGCTGGTGATCAGTTTCTCGACTTCCTGACGATCAGCACTGATGTCCGCCATCGCCTCCAGATACAACTGGAAGTGACTGAGATACCCACCGGCACCATCCTCATCGCACTCTTCCCCCAGAACAATCTCGTTAATGAACCGTGCCACGGTGACATCAAATGGAGGAACCCAGGGAAGCTGACATCCCGCGGCGTGTTGCTGAAGCCGCTTGAGCAGCGACATGAAATCCCACACAGCGAAGACATGTTGCTCCATGAAAAACTTCAGCTCTTCCACAGAACGAATATTTTTGTAAATGGGGTGCGCCAACAGTTCTTCACGCAGGGGAGCAATAGCGACTTCGAGCCGGTCCACCAGATTGGAGGAGGATGTCATCAGCGGGGATTCCTCATTGGGATTCATAAAGTGCAAGTCAGTCCAAGCGAAATTGCGAAGCGCAAATTTATAGGGGGAGGAGGAAATACCCACAAGAGATATTTCCTTCAAGCCAGGCTTCAGCGAGAACTACTGACGAGGGTTCTTCATATTGGCACGAGCCAGCGCGTCTTCTGCTTCCTGAATCATTCCGCACCGCTGACAGATGATCGAAAGCTGAGTGTAAGAAAAGTTATCATTCGGGTCGATTTCGACGACTCGCTTGGCATGGGCAACGGCCTCTTCCATCCGGTTCAATTTCTGCAGATAGACTGCGAGCGCCGAATGGGCCAACTTATGATCCGGATCGGCTGTGACAATCTCTTCGAGCAGAACAACCGCCTGATCAAGATTTCCTTCATCTTTCAGCGCAACTGCAGCATCGTATTTCTGATTAATATCCGTCATCACGGAGAAATCCTTCCGGTCTTCTGAAACCCAAGCTTGAGATAGACCGGGAACAAATATCGGTCTGGCCCCATCATACTGACCTGAAAGCTCCCTGCAAGTCGCCGCCAAGCCAATCCAGAACGCACCTGGGATCTTGCTCGATAGGCGATCATTCTGCACATCTTTATCCACAATTAACTGAGTGGCCGGTTTTTTTGCACGCAGGATTTTAGCGAATGAGACGGGAATCTTTCAGTGATTTCTGCTCCTGACGCCAGGCTTCAATATCCCCGAAGAGAGCATGCATCGCTTTACGCAGATCACGTAGACCCAGCGGGGAACTGAGTATCTGGGCAAAAATCGATTCCGACATCTTCTTACGAAGGTCGCCCTGCTTGGCGGAGAGAATTGTGATGAGTGGAATCTCCGCATCGTTTGCCAATTCGACGGCTCGATTATGAACGGGCACAATGTCATCCCCAATCGATTGCCCCATCAATAATAGACAATCAGGTTTGTCGGTGGAGATCCTTCGGAGTGCACGCCCAGCATCTTCCATCAGCATCAATCGGACTCCATGCTTACTGAAATAATCCCGCAGCAGCGTCTGGAATTTCTGACGTGATTCGACACAAAGCATTTTCAGATTATTAACCGTTTTCGTTGATCCGGCTGTTGGAAGTTCACCATCAGAATCAGAATCGGAATCACCCGATTGCAGGTTGACCTGTTCCACTGCACCATGTTGTGGGTTTAACCTGCCTGGCGGTTGGTGGGCTCCAAGTTGAATCTGCAATTCTTCGAGATCAGCAAGCAATTCAGACGCCGATTGATACCGCTGGTCGGGATCGAACTTCAACAGTTTTTCGACTACCTTAACGACCTCTTTCGGGAGATCGGGAACGTATGTCCGAATCGGTTTGATGTTCATATACCGCAGAATATTTTTTCGCTCATCCCGATTGCGTGTGGGTTGATACGGAGGATGACCGGCAATTAATTCGTAGTAAATCGTCCCGGCAAAGAAGAGATCTGATCGGGGGTCATTTCGCTTGACGGCAGTTGCCCGCTCCAACGTTGCATATTCGAGTGCATGCTGTGGAGTCTCCCCTCGGCTGCCCAAGACAGAATCGGAGTCTCCCGCCAACCCGAAGTCGGCCAACTTCGCGACACCTTGAGTATTGAGCAGAACGTTCGTCAATTTCATATCACGATGAGTGACCCCCATCCTCAAAGCGTACTCTAAACCGCGAGCAATCTGCGCAAGGTAACCAGTCGCTTCTGCCGGAGAAAGTCTCTTCCGAATCTTGAGAAAATCACGCAGGTTCCCTCCCTCGACAAATTCCATCGTAAAGAAATGGTTATCTCCATCCACGCCCACTTCATAAATGGGCACAATGTTGGGATGGTTCAATTTCTGACAAAGCTCTGCCTCCCGATGAAAGTGCCTCACCATGTTGCGATCTGAGAGCCAGCGCTGACGCAGAATTTTGAGCGCGATAATTTCATCAGTACCGAGAGTGGCTGCGCGAAAAACGCGAGCAAAACTTCCAGAGTCATTTCGGTAAAGCAGCTTGTAGTTACCGATGACCAGATTTTCGGTATCCCCTTTATGCAGTCGGCTGAGCTGATAAGGGGTGAGTAAATTTCTCTGCTCAAGAACGGAGAGCAGATCCTCCGGAGAGTTCTCCTGTAGATCCAATCCAACCAGACACGATTGCAGCACGACCGGATCGACGAGCTGCAATTGAAATAAAGTCTGTAATAGTTCTTCCAGGTTCTGAAAGGCCATCTAAATCCCCGGCTACCGCCGGCTTGAGCCCAAAGCCGATGTCAATAAATCCCATGAAAACGTACTCCTAAAGAGCCTCGTTTTCTATCCATCTGTCCAAATTCAGGCCACCTTCGATTCACGATCAGGTCAATAGACCCTCCACGAAAATCCGGCTTCGGTCCTCACAACCGCACGAGACTTTCTTCCTGGAAAGCCTCGAACTGGCCCCGAATATTTAGCAAACTAACTTTAACATAATCGTACCATGATGCGAACCACGTGCAAGCGGTCTCTCCCATTCAAGTCATCGACTCTGACGAGTTCGTCTCGGTTCAGACGACTGGGAAAGATTTTCCTCGGTGCCCCCACTTTTCAGGTTTCTCCCTTAGTTTTCGAGAACCGCTCATTCCCGGAAACCACCGTTTTGAGGACTTCGATTTTTGCTGCGTCCACGTCGTATTCAAATTGGATCAGGTCGGCCAGCCCTCCCGGTTCGAGAATGCCTGTCTCAACACCGAACAGCTTTCCCGGATTTCGAGAGGCAAAATCAACCGCGTCGCTGAGTGAAATTTCGTCAACCATCCGAACCAGTTCAGCCACACACATTTCAGTTGTCGCGCCTGATCCTGCCAGAAGTTGCCGCTGCCCCGCAATAACATGCCGACCATCTTCAAGAATTTCGACATCGACCGATTCGGATTCGTACAATCCGGGGGGAAGCCCCGCCAGGCCAGATGCATCACAGGTGATCAGCATCCGCTCGTACCCTTTAACACGGTAGGCCACTTTGGCGATGCTCGCAGGAATATGGTGTCCGTCGGTTATTAAACAGCAATGCAGCCGATCTTCGGCGAGTTGTTCCCAGATGTAATTCGGATGTCGCCGGATCATTCCCTGGGCACCATTTCCCAGATGAGTACTCATTCGCGCTCCAGCATCTGCGGCGGCACGAATCTGCTCCGGATTGGCAGCGGTATGTCCAATGGAGACAACCACTCCAGAATTGACTGCCTTCGGGATAAAATCCAGCACGCCTTCTTGCTCCGGAGCAACCGTAATTAGCTTGATCCGGTTTCCCGAGAGCTCCTGTAATTTGCAGAATTCCACCCAATTGGCGGGACGAATATGTTCGAGTGGGTGCGCTCCTCGCGACCCTTCTTCGGCCGAAAGATAAGGGCCTTCCAAATGACAACCCGCCACCATCTGGGCAATTTCAGGGTACTCTTGGCAAACCTGATTCAACGTTGAAAAACCATCGACCAAAGCTTCATGCGAACTGGTGATGAGGGTGGGAAACAGTTTCGTTACTCCGGCGGACAAGAAAGGTTCGATCGCTTGAATGGCTTCGTCGACGCTCAAACCTTTCTTACAGAACCAAATCCCTCCGTACCCATTGATTTGGATGTCAAATAATCCGGGTGCCAAGTATGGAAGATCCTCCGTCGTCACATGTTCGCCGCGCAAAGGTTCGACCGTGGAGATTCGGTCTCCTTCCCAAGAAATCATCACCGGTTCCAGGGTGTCATACCGTTTTCCGGAGAGTCGCTGAACAGTCATGATGTCGGCTCAATTGGAGTAGCAGGGCTCAGATTCGGATTTCCCGACCGTAGATTTTACGGAATTCGATGTGCGGGTTTTCTTCCAGGTTCCGTTTGAAAACCTTGCGAGTTTGATCGATTCCCGGTTCATTTGCAACCAGCGTGGATTACCAGAATGGACGGCAGTCAGACCGGTACTTTTTCGTTGACCTCACTATTTTAACGCGTTATAATTGTCGACAATTCTGTGCAATTGAGAACTATTCTACTCACGAAATGTCGACAGAGACAAAACAACGATTGCACACTTATTTATATATACGCAGAAGAGTTCAATGAGCGCTACCTTAAAAGAAACGGCTTATCAGACAATCCGGGAAAAACTGATCGCAGGTCATTTCCC
>JAGQQC010000289.1 GCA_020426395.1 Planctomycetaceae bacterium | reverse complement strand
TATTCGGTGACTCTTCATACCACGTCCCCTGAAGTGATCTCGGGAGTCCCTCGTTCACTTGAACGAGCTGTCGGGGAGCAACCGGGGTAACAGGCGCGAAAGGAAACGGCACCACAATCGGATCTGAAATCGGCGGAGTTCCATAGGGAGCATCGGGAGGAGTCAGATAAGTGCTTTTCGGGCTGAAGGAATACCCTCCCGGCGTTTTTTTGAACTCGCCACTTGAGGCATCTTGGTCGGCCTTGGGAGCTGCCTGCGAATCACTTTTATCCGCCGGTGGTTTGAGTTCATCCTCAGCGAGTGCAATTCCGGCGAAGCCGAAAATCATCAGAACGGTGGCTGTAAATAGAGTTTTCATGGTCTTACCTTTCCGGGTTTGTATAGGCGTACATTGTAATCCCTCTAGAGGGTGGGGGATGGAAAATCTGTGTGAAATGAGCTGTATTTCGAAGTTTTGTAAACGAGGATTAGCATGTCAGGCGGTCTGGACAGCAAGAAAAGCTTTCCCGAAACCGATTCGTTCCGAGAAAGCTTTTGATGGCATCCAGATCATGGGTGACTTCCATTCCTGTAAAAGCTGAGAGGTGACAAGACAGATGTCGTTCACACAAATCAGTCTTCTTACGGAATGTAAAATCGGACCGGAGGAGCCATAACTGGTCGATGCCAGTGGGGACGAGGATGGTAGCCCATCCGGTAAGGGTAGGAACGATACGGATTCCAGCGTTGGTAATGACGGTGATGTCGATGATGGCCCCGGTGATCGTTGTCACCGATCGAGATCCGGAAATCGTCGCCGCCGAGTGAGAGGCTGAATCCATCGGCCTTGGCCTGTTGGCCACCAGCGAACGCGGCAAGCCCCAATACGAAAGTGCAAGTTAAAAGTAGCTTTTTCATTGTTATGTCCTTTGCAGGAAAGAGGATTGAAGTGAGTAGTGACAAAAATGATCGTCACTGCTTGACACCCTTAGCTCGCAAAAAAGGATGGGAACCCGCCACCAACTCGACCTTTTTTTGAATTAAAGAAGAAATTTCACGGCCACTTTTTTCATACTGTTAGGCTCATTCATTTTCGTAGAACGCAAAAAAAAACGCCTTGTTGAAACAACTGTTTCAACAAGGCGTTTTAATTGGGTATTCCATGTTGTCAGGCATCCTTTAATGAACTGTTAGAGTGGACATGCTTAATCACTCGTATTCAGGTTCATTAATCGAAGTTGATGCTGAAGATCGGTTGGCCGTTTCCGTGAGGGCTGTTGAAGCGGGAACGACCGTAACCTTGACCGCCGTGGATATGAGGACGACCCATGCCACCGTTGAACCCGTAGCTTGGCTGTCCCCAGCCGCGAGGACCGTAGTACGGACGGGGCTGGTAACCTTGCCACTGGGGACGAGTCGGACGGCTGGGGCGATTAAAGCCGCGAGGACCGTTGTGATTCTGATTGTTGTGATTGTGGTTCTGGTTGCTGAAACTGAAGTTTCCATTTCCAAGCGAGAGGTTGAAGTCATCGTTTCCGAAGGAAACGCCTCCGTTGCCCAGGGAGAAGCTGAATTTGTCTTTGGCTTCAGCAGCAGCAGTGAACAGAGAGAAAGTTAAAGCGACAGCGGCGAGTGTAAGGAGAGACTTTTTCATTGTTTTGACCTTTGTAGTAAGGAGTGTTGTAAGTGACGTTTTTCAGTAAACGTCGTTGTTGACACCCTTCACTCGCAAAAGCCAAATCACACCCGCCAAGAAGTGGGGAAGTTTTTTGAAAAAAGTTTCAAAAGCGGGAGACAAATAACCGTAACCAACTACAGCATAAAAGGTTACGCCGCTCGCTTTTCAGTATCTGTTCCTAGAAATTCACTCATCGTCGCTTCTCCGGCGGCGGAGACGGAATCTCGTTTGATGACTTTCCAGAAGGTGAGCCAGAGAATTTTCAGATCAAGCGCGAGCGATTGATGATCGACGTACCAGACGTCGAGTTCGAACTTTTCTTCCCAACTGAGTGCATTACGTCCATTCACTTGTGCCCAACCGGTCACGCCGGGGGCAACTTCATGGCGACGGGCTTGATGGGGAGTGTAGCGATCGAGGTAACGTTCTAATAACGGACGAGGACCTACGAGGCTCATTTCTCCTTTGAGAACATTCCAAAGCTCGGGAAGCTCATCCAGACTGGTACTCCGTAGCAATTGGCCGAACCGGGGGAGGCGATCCTGATCGGGAAGTAAATTGCCCGAGGAGTCGCGAGCATCGGTCATGGAACGAAATTTGACCATTTCGAAGACACGCCCCCCCTTTCCGGGGCGACGTTGGCGAAAGAAAGCGGGTGATCCCAACTGGCGGCGAACGATAAACCAAAGCACGCCGATTACGGGAGCGAGTAAACACAAGAGTAGCCCTGAAACGACGATATCAAAGACGCGTTTTCCATGTCGCTGATAGAAAGTCTGTGTTGATCGATGAGATATAGCCAACGTCGCTTGCTCCTCAGGCGGCCTTCGCAGGTCGAAAGAATTTGTTCTCTACAGAACTTTCGGTGACAGTGACCTTCAGTTGCGGTACCAGTCCACGATTGCTCATTAACGACCGGTATAATTCATCCGTTGCCCGCCACATATCGAGGGGTCGAAAATCCCGCAATACCCGTTCGCGTCCCGCTTGACCATGCTGTTGACGAAGGAACGGCTCCGCGAGATAGACTTGTAAACCCTGCGCGAGGGCTTCTCCATTCGCCACATCGACAAGTAAACCAGTCTCATTGTGCACAATGGCATCCACACAACCGGGGATATCTGTCGCAACGATGGGTAGCTCCATCGCGGCAGCTTCTAACGTGACGAAGGGTAAACCTTCGCGATACGTAGGCAAGCAGAGTACATCCATCGCTGCAAAGAGTGGTGGTGTATCAAATTGCTTGCCTGTGAAATGGATGCGCGGTTCCTGCTCCAGTTTTTCTCGTAAACCTGCCGGTAGAGGATCTCCATCCTCGAAGAAACCGACGATCAAATAATGCAACTCGGGATATCGATCCTTCAATTGCTGGAAGGCTTCGTAGAATTCGAGAATCCCTTTGTCGCGAACCAGACGTCCTACAAATCCCACCACAGTCGCATCCGCAGGGACGTTCCATTTCTCGCGAGTTTGTTGGCGTGATTCAAACGTCTGATACTTCGGATGAAAAACCTGCTCGGCATCAATTCCATGACTGCCTCGCAACAAGACCTGAATGCGGGAGGGGGAAACGATCTGTTCTTCAATCGCCACCTGGCGCACTGATCGACTGACACAAAGCACTTGATGTGCCAGATGGCAGGCGATCCATTCACACGTTTTGAGTAACTTTCGTTTGAAACCGGAGGCCGTAACGAACCGCAATCCCCGAATGTGATAGACGCGGACTGGCACACGCGTGAGGAAGGCAGCAATCATCGCCAGCATACCTGCCTTCGGTGTATGGGAATGCACGACATCCGGTTTTAATCGGAGGAAAAGTAGGATCAACTTACAGAGGGAGAGAACATCGCGGAACGGAGCAATTTCTCGTGCCATCAATAAAGGGTGAATCTGGATTTGATCCCGCTTGCCTATTTCTTCCAGCAGAGGTTCAGGGGAAGAGACTGCGTGGACTTCGTACCCCTGCTCTCGCATATGCGCCAATTGCCCACGTAAAACGCGCAAAGCACCAGGCACCGTAGTGACATGCACGAGCACCGGTGGGCGGTGAGTTAATTTGTTGGAAGAGGATTTCATAGAGGCATCTCTTTTCAGGCAACACGACGGTGACGAACTGCAGGGGGTGCTACCGCGGGTGCGTGTGCAGACTCACTTTTCGGAGCGGGTTTTGAATGCAATTGAGTGACAGCGTTTCTTTTTTTCTCCGCAGCCTGGCGTTGGAGCCAGTCTTCCTTCATCACTCGCGCTAGAGCCGGAATCGCGATCAACCCGAGAATCGCGGGGTAAACCATCAAGCGTTGACGAACCATCAGCCCCATGTTGTACATGAAGCTGAAATAAAAGCTGAAACAAAATAGCGCGCCCAATAAAGACATAGTTAAAGGATGCATCAGCACCATCTTACGATCTGGGCAGCGCATCCACTGATAGCACATCACCATAAACACAAACCAGGTTTCCACACCTGCGAACATACTGGACGCATTGTGCACCTCATTCGGCCAGGGGCGGGTGAGTAAGAGAATACAGCCAGAAATGAAAGGAGTGGGAACACCGTTACGATAGGTAATCGCGGAGTTCCCCAAACTGGAGCGGGCTTCATATTCTTCCTGGGCCGTTTCAATCAGCCCGTTCTTGACAATTTTATCCACCACTGCCGGGGCAATCATCTGGATTAAGTAAAACGTGACCACCACACCGAGAAGGGAAACAACAATCATTCCCGGTTTCACATCTTTTTTGATGTTGCCTCCGGCGAGGCCCACCAACCAGAGTACTGCCATTTGTGGGCGGAAAAAGGCAATCGTTCCCGCTCCGAAAAATGCGAGGAACTTCCCTTTCTTTTTGCGTTTGGTGAGATAGAGATAGGTAAACCGGGTGGTCATACAAATCCCCCACAGGGCGGCCCCTTCTTTGATATTCCCGACGGTCCAAAAGAGTGCGGACGGGCAGAAGACACTGAGAGCGATAACCACAAACGGGATCCGGCTCGCGCGGAAATGCTGGGAGTACAAATCGACCATCGAGAGCAAGCCCCAATACGCCAGACAGGCATGTACGGCATAGGTTGCGGTCTCGGGGGCATCCGATATCCAGTAAAAAGCTCCCAGGACTAATCGATACCCTCGATTACCAATTCCGAGTATTGGTTGCAGATCGAGATAGTTTTCCTGTGAGAGCAAATCGGCAACATGTCTCGCCCACATTTCATGACTGATCGCATCACGAGGGGGGAGAATCTGATCGATATAGAATCGCTTCAGAAAGACCATCGCGATCCATAAAAACGCCGACACATGCAGCAGAAACCGCCAGCGGTGCAAGCGGTCATTGCGACTGCAGTAGTACAACGTCAGCCCCTGTAACAGGAAGCCTAGACAGAGGCACCAGGTAATGTCGGATGAATCGGTGGTCATGGAATCAGGGAGAAATGTCGTTCGTTATGATTCGAATTCTGGATTGTCAAAAATTGGGTACTTCAGGTTGAGGCACTCAGGCCGACTTCTTGTAGAGCATTGTTGGGGATTCGACCACGGATTCGGTGATCTGCGGCAAACAGGATCGCCATAAATAGGAATAACGTTCGGTAATGATGGAGAGGGTGAAGTTGTCTCGAATCCGTTTTCGGGAAGCGAGTCCCCTGCCCCACAGTTCCGTCCCGGTGGCGGTCAGTATTTGATACATCGCGCTAAACAAGGCTTCGACATCATCCACCGGAACGACTAATCCTGTTTCTCCAATGAGAGATCGAGCATCTCCAGCATCAGTCGCAACACACGGAGTTCCGCTGGCCATCGCTTCTCCCAGAACATTGGAGAACCCTTCTCCAGGCCCTGAGGAGGAAACCATCAAATCAAACGCGGCCTGCAATCGGGGAATATCCTGTCGCGGGCCCAGCAGATGAAAACGATGCGGGTAATCAGTCTCATTTATCCATTGGACAAGTTCTTCGTTGTTGCGATCTACGCCCCGCCCAACGAGGACGAAATGATATTGAGGCCCTTCACTCGCCAGACGTCCGGCCGCCTGAATGAAAAGTTGATGTCGTTTCATGGGGTGAAATCGACCGACGTGACCAATCAGTTTGGCGGAATCAGGAAGTTCCAATTCTTTAATAACTGAATTCCGGTCCTGATGGCTCGGCCTGAATGTTTCGAGATCGAAACCGTTGGGAATCAATTCCAGGGCTTCCGGTTTGTAGCCCAACTCGACATGAGTTCGTCGGCCCACTTCGGAATTGACGATGATTCGATGAGGTAAATAATAGGAAAGCCGGGCGAGTAGCTTTCCCACGAAGCGTGTACTTTTTTTGTCGCTCTCTTCGCTGAGATGACTGTGGCGGATATTCCAGACCACGGGCGTTTTGCGTTTAGCCAGTTTAGTCGACACTCCCCCTAACAAGTCGGAGTGATACATCC
>JAGQQC010000288.1 GCA_020426395.1 Planctomycetaceae bacterium | reverse complement strand
GTCCTCCTTAGGCACTCACCATATGCGATGCAATGCGATGTTGCCTGACTTTGTAAAGCCCTTTCCAACGTATCTTCGGAAAGCAGGATATTATTGTACGAACAATCAGAAGCAGGATTATCAGTTCACGACTCCCAAAGGGAGCTGGGACGAATCTTCCGGGAAGGCACATTGGCGGAACCGAAAAGATAAAGATCAACCTTTCTTCGCCGTCTTCAATTTCACAGGTTGCCACGAATCGGGAATTGCGAACAAGAAAAAATATGAATCGGTCACAAAAGACCTGACCACCGCCGAACGTCAGGATCCGAACGCGTTAACAACTCTGCCTCCCTACTATGCAGACACCTCGATCATCCGTGAGGATTGGAAACGAAACTATGAACTGATCACCGCCATGGATCACTGGGCGGGCGATTTGATTAAGCAATTGAAGGAAGATGGTCTGTATGAAGAAACGATCATCTTCTTCTGGTCCGATCATGGTGTCGGGCTGCCGCGGGCCAAACGATGGTTATACGACTCCGGAACACATATCCCGCTCATCACGCGGATTCCGGATCAATATCGTGAGGAGAATCAAGGAATTCCCGGCACGGTCACCGACCAACTGGTGAACTCGGTCGACTTCGGCCCAACGGTCTTGAACCTCGCGAACATCGAAGTTCCCAGGCATATGCAGGGCAAACCCTTTATCGGCCCCCACCTCCCTGCCCCGCGTGACTATGTCTATGGAGCCCGTGATCGAATGGATGAACGATACGATATCATCCGCATGGTGCGTGACCAAAAATATAAATACATCCGCAACTATGAACCGTGGAAACCGATTCTGGAATACGTCAGCTACCTTGAACAAGGGGCGACGATGACGAACCTCCGTGATCTGCACGAAGCTGGAAAACTTCCGCCGGAAATCGATCATCTTTTCACGGAGGAGAAAGCGGTCGAAGAACTTTACGACTGCGAAGCCGATCCACATGAAATCCATAATCTCGCCACGGATCCAGAGTACGCAGAAATTCTCAAACGAATGCGAGCCGCACATCTGCGTTGGATGAAAAAGATTCGCGATGCAGGTTTGATTCCCGAACCGATCTTGCACGAGCGTCGCGAAAAAGTGGGTGGGGAATACTTTATTCATCGCCAACCGGGAAGCCTGGAATATCTGGACGAGTTACTGAAATTCGCTGACGCGGCAATCAACGGAGATCAAGCCTTGTTATCCCAAGGATTGAATCATAAAGACAATGCCATTCGGTATTGGTCCGCAACTGGCATGGGGAATCTGGCCAAACATGGAAAAGGGATGGGGGAAAACACCGATCAATTACTCGCTCTCGCACACGAAGACCCGACTCCTGTCGTGCGTATCCAGTCCGCGCGGGCTCTCTGTTATTTGAATCGAACTGACGAAGCATTGCCGGTTCTCCTCCACCACTTGGATAACGGGACACAGTGGGACCGCGTGTATGCCGCCACGGTGCTTGACGAAATTAACGAACAGGCCCGCCCAGTAATCGAAGAAATGCAAGTCGGTTTGCAACCCGTTCAGGAGTTTCATTCGAACGGAAAATACCGCGTGCGAATTATCAACCGGGCACTCAACCAACTGTTGGGAACAAAAAACAGCGTCGAGTAACCTGCGGATGCCCTCAGGCAAACGAACGGCTTATTCCTGCACTGGATCAGGAAAAATAGCCACCCCAACGTATACATTCAGTCAGTAAACTGACCTGATCAGAGAGATTTTTCCCGTCCCGAGCCTTCTCAACGGGAGAACAATCCAGTAGGATGCCGATCCGATTATTTACTGAAAAGTCAAATTCGACCCCTGTCGAATCACTTAAGAAACCCCTCTAAGGTTTATCAACGATGGCGAAAACGCAACGCAGACTGAAAAAAGCAAATCATGGTCGACGCCCTGCCAGTGCCAAAGCACGTAAAGCGAAACGGGCTCATATCAAACTGACGACTCACTAGAGCTCAGTTGACTTAATGGTTTGTGCGTAGCAGGCTCCTGTTGCGCACAACCAGAAGTGAGAGTCGTCTCTACTTCTGGTTTTATGGCTTGCCATGTTCCTCCCGATTAGCTGGGTTCGGTGCGAGGGATAGATGGCCCCCTTTTCTGAGAGAAAGCTTCCCTGTTTTCTCCCCTCCGATGTCACCATCCTGGTCGACACGCTCGTCCTCTACAGAGCGATTTACTGTCAGCAATGAGGCTGACACCTGTATTCGGTTCTGAACCAGCAACTTTCTTTCTTCTGAACCCGGGGATGTCTGCGCACAGACCGGTCGATGCTCTGCATCGTTCTGAAGACGGTTTTCAGAATCGTATCTCATTCTTCGAATTGAACTCACACTGTTTCACGATTTAGTGGAATGAGTTCTATTCCCGATTTCACACATACTGAAGGGATTGAATGATGTTACGCCCCCCTGCTTGTTTTCTCAGCTTAATGCTCACCACCCTGGTCTTGGGCTCCTTACCAGTTCATTTATCGGCAGCCGTGGAACAGCCTGCTCGCGCCGAACAAGTTCCTGCTGAAGCAAATTTGCGTACGATCGGCGAACTCGACTGGTTTACCGATTACGGAACAGCTTACAAAGAAGCACGAGAGACGAAACGGCAGTTGATTATTTGTTTTGAATTGGAAGATCAGGCCCTACAGGCCCAGTTCGAGGAAAACATCCTCGCCAAGGATCTGATCGCCGATCAACTCTCCGACGACTTTGTCCGCGCTATTCTTCCTCTGCAGACCCTCGTGCCTGATGAGGAAACGACCTTGATGTCGCATGCCGCATTTCACCACATGCACAACCGGCCTGGCATCGCCATTCTTGATTTGACGGACGAGAATTCGCCCCTGTTCGGGCTAATGATCTCCGCCCACCCGTTCACCTACGGACGGGCTTATTCGCTCGATGAAGTTCAAACAGTACTCTCTCTACCGAGTGGAACGATTACGCAACGAACCTTGATCTATGCACTCAAACGACACCCGGAACGACCACAATCAGTTAACGCAACTCCGCACAACTATCTGATGTCGATGTCGAACGTCAACTCCTCCACGATGGCTCGTATGCATCAGGTGGGACATCATAATTGGAGTAGCCGGTTTCATCAGATCAATGGAGCCGTGGGAGGGCTTTCGAGTGAAGTCGCCGTAAGCGGTAACGGTTTTACCCTGCTCGACATCGCTAATGACTGTATTCGTACCTGGCGTTCCTCGGCCGGACATTGGAATGCGATGCGGCGTCATCATCGGTACTTCGGTTACGACATGGTTCAAGGAGCGAATGGAACCTGGTACGCCACTGGTATCTTTGTCGATTAACGAGACTGAACTAAAAAAAGCCTCTCGTGAACTGAGTTTCACGGGAGGCTTTTTTATTGGAAATCAAATGATCGATGCTTTAATCCAATGTTTTAACCAATACCCACGAGGGGCTTTGACCGACTGGATAAGTGGCAAATTGAGTTAACTTTCCGGTCTCAGGTTCAATACGATAAGCGGCCAGTTTGTGCGAGTTCTGACCGGCGGAGTAAACGAATTTTCCCGCAGGGTCGAGTCCGAATTCTCGCGGCCAGGTTTCTGTCGGAATCTGTCCCAAACTGCTTAATTTTCCGGTCGATTGATCAACCGCGTACATCGCCAGACTGTCATGCCCCCGGTTACTCGCGTAAAGATATTTCCCATCAGGTGTGATGTGAATGTCGGCACAATAACTCTTTTCCATATAGCCTTCCGGCAAGGTACTGATGGCCTGGATCTGCGTGAGAGCTCCGGTTGATTTATCGCGCTGAAATACATCCACATGACAGTTATGTTCGTTGACGAAGTAGACGAACTGGTTCGATGGAGCGAACGTAAAATGCCGTCCTCCCGACTTCTCAGACGTCATTACTTCCGCAGGTTCCAGAGGAGTCAGCTCCCCTGAATCGGCATTGAATTTGAATTGCTGAATCAAATCCGCTCCCGTGTTCGGGATGTAAACATTCTGGTTATCCAGATCGACATTAATGGAGTGAGGATGTTTTGTGGAATCGACGGTGCACACCGCATCCGGAACGACAACCCCTTCCTCGTTGATGGCATAGACAGCCGCTTTCGCTTCTCCGTAGTAAGCCGTTAACAGGAATTTCCCAGTCCGGTCGGTGGCGATATAAACTGGATTCGCCAGTACAGGCGTACGTCCCAGTTCTTTAAGCCCTCCCGTCGATTCATTGAGCTCATACGTTACGACTTCTCCTGTGGAACGAACAGCCGCATATAGCCGGTTTTCAGCCGGGTTCAGTGCGAGGGCTCCTGGAGCACCGCTCGTCTTGACCGAACCGATTTCAGAGGCAAGCCCCGTCTGAGGGTCAACATTCCACAGGGCAATTCGATCTTCACCCCCAATAGACAAATACATCATCATCCGCTCACCCGCATGAGCTGATAAACCGTTACTGAACATCACAATTCCTGTCAACCAAGCCAACATCGAGACCCAAAATCGCATCAATCCACTCCAGCAAAAATACGTTGTAATTCACTTGTGGTGAATGATTATCGTCAGTTCCTTCCTGATAGTGAAACCACTCCTTGTACTACAACAATCACCGTACCAGAAGTGAGAACGCCCCACAAGAAATAGATTCCAGCCGTCCCGAAGTCCACCAAAAAAGCCATAACAGCCTTCTGTTGAACAGTAGGCTGTTATGGCTTGAGTGTTCGATTGATAATGTTGAGCTGTCGAAAACAGGAATGATCACAAAGAAGCCCGTTCGAGCATCTTGGCTCCATATTCCCAGAACTCATTATGAACCTCACGAGAACGCACAATTTCAACAACGAACCAGAGGCTACCCGATTTTTCCGGGTCAAGGCACATCAAATATTTTCCGTGCTTCAATTGACCAGGATAGATAAACGAGACTCCCCCCTGAGAAATGTTTCTCGACCAAACCGGAAAGCTGGTGCTCTCCATAGACTCACCGGCCATACCATCAGACTGCGGGATGAACACCGTCATCTTGGTTCGGTAAGGTTTACGGACATACTGCCGTTTCTGGGTATGATGACCTTGCAGCCTGGAGTCCCAGCGATCCAAAATCGCCAGAACTTCTTCGGCTGCTCTTTCCAGCCTCTCACCTTGTTTCATGCTACTCATATCAAGTAACCTTGGAAAAAAACTCTTTCTTGGTCAAGCACAGAACTTCGAGTCTAGTATTCTTCAAGCAACTCTGTAGAGAAGGGCATTTCCTCCTTACCGGGTGTCGGCAAAGCCTGCTCTACGTTCAAATCGCTTGCTGTCAAATCAACGATCGACTCATCGGCGTCTGGATCTGCGGCAGACCCATCCGACAGTTGTAAAAGTTGTACGATCGGTTTTGTATAATCGTTTTGGCTGGCTCGTATCACACGAGCGACGGAACCATCGCTCAAAGTCACAATGGAACCGATAGGAAATAATGACTGAATTTTAAGCAATGCCCGCATCACATCGGGGTCCAGCGAACGCTCACGAGAAAGATGCAACATACATTCCATGGCTCCATATCGGGTCACCGCTTTTCGCCAGGGACGATCTGAAGTCAGGCTGATAAAGACATCCGCAACCGCGATAATTCTCGCAAAGATGGGAATCGAGTTCCCTTTGCGTCCCCGGGGATATCCTGTGCCATTGTATTTTTCATGTACCTGATAAACAATCAGGGGGACAATCCTGGGAACGGAAGGAATGGCCTGCAACATTTCCATTGTGTAAATCGAATGCTTCTCGATTTCCAATCGTTCCATCCGATTTAACTTGCGGGGAGCAAGCCTGATTTCCACGGGAACATGAACCATTCCCCAGTCATGAGTTAATGCGGCGATGCCCAGGTTCTTGATATTTTCTGCATCGAAGTCCATCTCAATGCCAATCGCCATCGCCAAGAGTGCAGATTCGAGTGCATTCGCCGCAATATCATCTGGTGCATTTTTAGAAATCGCAGAGGTCAATACGTTGTCGGCATCCACACTCATCTCTTTAAGATAGCAGGCCGCCATACTGGCCAGGACATCACAATCGGTTAAGTTTCCATGAGTTGCATCT
>JAGQQC010000287.1 GCA_020426395.1 Planctomycetaceae bacterium | reverse complement strand
AGCGCATCATCAACAGGGAGATTGGTGACATTAATTTCGTAATGGGCTTGTGCTTCGCGTCCCGGATTCTTCATCCAGCCCACCACTGATGTTTCGCGCCGCGCCGCCAAACCCTTAAGGTTTACCTGCATCACATCACTGTCACCCGGTTGTTGCACAGTCCCTTCAATGGCCGTAAACGGATAAGGAAACTTGACAAACCGGCAACTTCCGTTTCGAACCTTAGCAAGTAGATTTCGATACTTAAAACCAGTCTCCGGCTGATATCCAACTTCGACATCAAGGTCGAACACACCGGTGGGATTAAAATCATCGTATGCTTTCGCCAACCCTGGTGTCAGACGGGCGCGCAGTTCCTGGTCGAGCGTAATATTTCGGAGCTTGAGATCAAGTTCACATCCCGCCTTCTCCGGACGGCGTTCTACATTCCCCGTCGCCTGTACTCCCGCTGGACCGTTCATCGCCGTCAGCTTTTCAATCGTGATCAACTCATTATTCCAGACAACCACCCCATTCAGGTCACTGAGCGGAAAGGGGAGAATTCGATTCGAAAGCAGCCCGTCTTTGAAGTTAAATTTGAATTGGAATTCAGGTTCAACAGACGTCGATTTCTTCGCGACATCAAAATCAAGATCGAATAATACACTCACTCCAAAATCGGGGACTTGATCGTTTACGACCTCTGAAATTGCATCTGTTGGATTCGCGATTCCTGCTGTTTGAGCGATGAGTTCGGCCTGATGCCCTGGATAGTTCTTAAGGAAGCGGTCAAGATCCTGTAATTTCGCCAACAACTCGGGAGATTGTCCGGCCACGAGCGAGAGAAATTCTCCTTGAATACGGACTTCGGCAACGGAACCATTTACGTTCCAGTCCCCTGTATCCACATTCCAATCCCCTTTGATCGCCAGACGACCGAGTTGATTGACATGCGTTAATCCTTCAATGGAGACTGCGCGGCGGCCATTAGGAACCATACGAAGATTGGCCTGTTCAATGAAGACTTCGCCCGGCGAACGTCGATCACCATTCTCAAGAATAACTTGAAACCGTGCATCGCGGACTTCAATTTCAGGAACAGGTTCCTCAGAACGGGGTGGAGGACCAAGTTGTTCCCAGTTCCAGGCTCCTTCCGTATCGCGTACCAGGTTTACCACAGGTCGCTTCAAAATCACTTTCTGCACTTGAAGATGCTGATTCGCCTTGAACTGCTCCACATCGATTTTGACGATGACCTCGGGAAGCAGAAGAAGTGATCGCCGGGAATTCCCTCCCTGAATAGTCACATCATAAATATGGATCTGGCTCTTCCAGTCATATCGTGTTCGACCAATCTGGACATTCCAATTGGGAACCAGTTGATTGAGCTGATTGGTCAACTGAGCTTTGAGCAGCTCATCGGAGCGCATCCAGAACCAGGCCGCAGCACTTCCTGCTGTCACGAGCAGGAGTAAAATGCAGATGAAGTACCAGCGTATCGATTTGCCAATTTGGGCCATATAATCAGTAACAGCCGTGTTGTGCTGATTATAAACGGAGGAAAATGGGAAGAAGGCCTGTCTGCGGTGGCTTGGAGTTCCCGAATCAGCCCGGAGTGGTCGGAACGCTGGCGGAGGCAGCATCCTGTCTGCAGAAGAAAGCAGACCTGTCACAGATCAATTCGTCAACGACATCCTGTCCTTGATCAGGCACTAATATTGCCGGATCGTATTGTCGTGATCTTAAGTTTTTTCCTCAACCCCACTTCCAGCGGAAATCGAAGGTTACGAGCATTTCTCGTCGCCGGCAACGTCGCCACATATCTTCTTGCAGAATAAGCACTTAGAACATAGAACTGCGACTAGAATCATCAAGGGGTATTCGGCGGGTAATCGGTACCGCATCGAACCGACGAATAACAGATGAATCACCGCGAAATAAATGATTGGAGAAAAGGTAAAAAACAGCAGTGTTCCTTCTCGACGAAACTTCCAGAGAGCCGCAACCGCACAGAAAAACAGCCCCAAATTGAGTACCCCAATGAAGCCCGCAAGCAAGGGGAATGAGACTTCCTCTGCCGCCGGCCAGGGTCGCCAGAAGCGAACGGCTTTTTGACCCGCCAGTTGCAGTGTTCGAACCGGGTGATCCGCGACGAATTGCCAGGCCCTATTCCGATACTCCTGATCGACTTCGTATTCCGACATCGTCGCCGACAATCCGTCGCGGTCAAAAAAACGCATGTCGCTCTCACCCGTCGCATGAAGGCTCAGGCCATCATACAGGCTCGGGCCACCCCATAATGTGGTTACGACAAGCTGATCACTAACCTGATAATTACGATAAACCCAGGGGGCAAGCCCTGCTCCCAAGCCCAGTAACACGAGTAACAGATTTCGCCAGACAAGCAATCGATTTTGATTCACTACCAGTTGATACACTCCCCAGATCAATGGAAAAAGTAACCAGACTGGTCGCATATATGTTGCCAGCGCGGCAAGCACTCCAGCCAGAATGGCGAAGGAGTACGATTGTGGAGTTATTTGCAGACGATGAAAGCCCCATAAACTGGCAAGTAGCGCTGCTGCAAAACAGGTTTCACTTAACAGGACGACACTGAAACCGGTCAGGACCGGATGCAGGCCGACCAACCAACCGGAACTGATCGCAGTAGGAACATCAGCTAATTCCAGGGCAAGCCGATAACAAAGATAAACTGCGATTGTTCCGATCAGAGCCAGCCATAAGCGGGCCATCAAATAGGAACTTCCAAACAGGCTAATGGGAACGGACAGCATGACAGGAAAACCTGGCATGCGGTGGATTTGACGGGGAGGTTCGTGGACTTCATAAGGTTTGCCACCCGCTATATCCTGAGCCAGCTCCCAGTAACCGGCCGCATCCCCCGCAATCAGGAAATCCCGATCCCCCTGTTGATCAAGATACCACTGTAATCCACAGGCGAGCATTAAGCGGATCAGCAGCGATGCGATTAAAAGTGTTCGCAAGGAACAGAGCCAGGGTAGGCAGCGGGTACAAACGCCAAACAAACTGAATCACTCCCCATTGATAAGAAATTAGAGCTATTTTTTCGCATCAGGTCCATCATACCCTCTGCTCCACTACAGAACTATCGCCGGTTTCTCCATTTCCGATTCTAGCCCCTCAAAGCGAACGGGGACGATCCGGAAAAAACTCTCCTCCGGCTTGCAGCCACCACTTCATTCGGTGGTCGGTTACTATAAAATGCAGGCACGAGTCTCACTTGCTTTTCCCGGCCCTCTGACTGAAAGTTCGCAGTATCATGACTGAGCCATTGGTTTATCTGAAAGGGGAAATGCTTCCCGCTTCTCAGGCCCACTTGAATATCTACGATCAGGGAATCGTCCTTGGTGCCACCGTGACAGAGATGGTCCGCACGTTTCACCACCAGTTATTTCGATTGGAAGAACATCTCGATCGATTATTTCGCTCGATGAAGTATATGGAGTTTGATATTCCGCAAACCCATGGGCAATTAACGGAAAAGCTAATCGAACTCGTTCAGCATAATGCGACTCTGATCGATCGCGAAGATGACTTGGGGCTGGTCATTTTTGTCACACCGGGTGAAAACCGGATGTATGCCGGAAGTGCTGGCGGATTGTCTGACATGACGCCCACCCTGTGTGCCCATACGTTTCCACTCCCTTTTGAATTCTGGGCAAAAAAAATGGAAACGGGGTCTCACCTGGTGATCAGCTCAACACGGCATGTTCCGCCGCAATGTTATCACCCAAATATGAAATACCGCAGCCGGATGCATTACTATCTGGCGGACCTGGAAGCGCGCAAAGTTGATCCGCAAGCATCCGCACTATTACTCGACCTGGATGGAAACGTAACAGAGACAAGTGGCTCGAACTTCATGATTGTGGAACGAGGCACGATTGTTTCTCCCCCATTGCGGAACACGCTTCCGGGAGCAAGTCGCCAAGTGGTCCTGGAATTAGCCCGCGAACTGGGAATTCCCGTTGAAGTCCACGATTTCCAATCATTCCAGGCGATCAATGCTGATGAAGCGATGACAACGACGACCCCCTACTGCGTCATGCCTGTCACGAAGATCAATAATCACCCCATCGGAAATGGAACACCCGGCCCCATTGTAAAGCAATTACAAGAGGCCTGGAGCAAGATGATCGGTTACGACATCTTCGCACAGATTCAGGATGGAGCCATTCGCCGGACGAAATAAAAACAGGGATCGAAAACACTTTGCTTTCGACCCCTGTTTTGTTTGATAAGTTCAATAACCAGCTTGTTTCGAACAAGTTGGTTTTCTGCGATACAGTTTTAGTCCTTCAACTGGAACTGCACAGCCATCGCCCCGTTTTCGACGGGGACGACATAGGATGCAGACGTACTGAAATAGGGTTCGACAACTTCAAACTCTGGAAGCAGGCTAAAATCAATACCCCGGAAGAAAGCTCCCAGTTCACCTGATCGCAGACTGTTGTAAATTGGCTGGATTTGCTCACCTGGATCGGAATAGCCAATGATCGAGGTCTGCGACGGGAAGTGTTCCGCCAGCTTTGAATAATTCTCGCTTTGAACCAAGCTGTCTGTTGCAGAGACACCCCGAATTACTTGTTCCAACATCTGAACTTCGGTCGCAAAGAAGAAATACCCTTTGGCGACCCCCATACCGATGGTCGGTGCCGAGGGATCGGGATTCACCATTTCATAGATCGTGGCTCCTTGGCACTCGCGAGCTTCTCCTGGAAATCCAGGACTTTCCGCAACGCGAGAGAGGACATCTTTCATTCCTTCTTCATTATTGACCTCGGCTCCAAACAGAACCAGGTTCCCCATACTCTGAAGCCCGTCTCCGCTACCAGCCTGGGTATAGAACTGAATGTCACCAGAGAGCTGATCAATCAGGTCTTTTTTAAGATGTAGGCCCGGGCCATCAGGTTGTTGAGAAAAGCTTTCAATCATCTTCTCAGAAGTCCCAGGTCCCTGGAAACTATCGATGATCGTCACAATGGCGGTGTAGGCCGATTGAGCGTCCCAATTGAATGCCTGGAACGAAACAACATCGGCGGGTACCCAGTCTGCCGGTTTTTGCTCCGTGGCAGGGAATTTTAATACCTGCAGAATGCCACTCGCATCGGAATCAAGATAGAACAATGTCCGGCTGATTGATTCAAAATCATCAACACCTAACTCTGTACAACCGCCAATCCCCTTGAGGCTAGTCACCCCTAAAGGTTGGAGCATGGCCAATCCAAATTGCAGTTGCATCCCCTGCGGACCTGCAGACAGCGCAATCGCCTGAAGCAACGAGATTGGATCGATGAAGAAGTTGTAAACCGATTCTCCTCCTTCTGAAACACATTGCGTTTGCACCTGTGAATAAATAGGACTCGATTTGAAAGAACCCGTTTCGCGACCGTCCCAACTATCCACAATGTCTTTAATTCCGTTGACGCTGTTGGAAATGAGAAATGTCGTATCCTTGATACCAAAGACCAGCTTCTGCTCAATCGGCACGCTCGGGTCAGCTCCCGTGATTTCGATGATATTTAATGTCGCCCCGTTATACTCTTCTTCAACGACCTCAGAACCTTCTTCTTCCGATGCGGTAATCGCTTTTTCGAGCAAGGCATCGACTTTGTCACGACTCTCTCCAAACTCGATTGCCAGCAAAACTGCCAGTGGCGCTTCACTCGGCTTGAAAACAGCAAAAGAGACCTCGCCGGATAGAATCGAATACAAGTCGTCCAGATTCATGTTCAACTCTTTTTCGAGTTCAACGTTGATCTTGGAAGTGATCTGCTCACAGAACTCTTGAACCTGCTCATCTTGAAGAAGCTGATAGAATTTAACCTGCTCAAATTTACCCTTCATCCCGTCGACATCGGGTACGGAAGCATAAACATAAGTATCAGCCGGCAATCGCTGATCCAGGGTGACTTTATCCGCCGCCAGTACCGTCTGAGCACAGATGAGTAGGACAGCGAGACTACTCAGGAGTACCTTTTTCGGAGAAGGGAAATCTCGAAAGTTCATGTTATTATCCATTCTGAGTAACATTGATGGGATGGAGCTATTGATCAAATTCGTGTTCTTTTTCGATTC
>JAGQQC010000286.1 GCA_020426395.1 Planctomycetaceae bacterium | reverse complement strand
ATGAAGGGGCAACCGCTCGTTGTGGCTGGGGAAGGTACGGGGATCGTTCACTCCGCGCCGGGTTGTGGTGATGTTGACCATACTCTCGGCCTGGAAAACAACATCGTCGGCATTGCTCCACTGGGTGAAGATGGTTGCTTCATGGAAGGTTTCGGTGACTTCACTGGTCGCGAAGCGATTGATCCCAAAACGGTCGACCTCGTTCTGGAGAAGCTCAAAGAGAAGCATCTTCTCGTTTACAGCGAAACGTACCCGCATATCTATCCACACTGCTGGAGAACGGGAGATGAACTCGTCTTCCGTCTGGTTGATGAGTGGTTCATCAACATGGACTGGCGCGAAGAGATCAAAGAGGTCACCCGGCAGATCAAATGGTTGCCCGACAGCGTTCAGGGGCAGGAACGAGAACTTGAATGGCTCTCCAACATGCGCGACTGGATGATCTCCAAAAAAAGATTCTGGGGTCTCGCGCTGCCAATCTGGGTCGACGAAGAAACAGGGGACTTTGAAGTGATCGGTTCCTTGGCCGAACTTAAAGAACGTGCTGTCGAAGGCTGGGATGAATTTGAAGGGCATACTCCGCATCGTCCCTGGATCGACAAAGTCAAAATCCAAAACCCGAAGACCGGGAATTTGATGTCGCGCGTTGAGGATGTCGGGAACCCCTGGCTAGACGCGGGGATCGTCTCCTTCTCGACGATGAGTTACAACACGAACAAAGAAGTGTGGAAAGAATGGTACCCGGCTGATTTTGTCACCGAGTGTTTCCCCGGTCAATTCCGCAACTGGTTCTACGCACTGTTGTCGATGGCCACCATGATGGACAACAGCCCGCCGTTCAAAACGTTGCTTGGTCACCGTCTCGTGATGAACGAGGAAGGAAAACCGATGCACAAATCGGACGGAACGGCCATCTGGTTTGAAGAAGCGGCCGAACAACTGGGTGTGGATACTCTCCGCTGGATGTACATGGCCCAGAATCCGGCGAATGATCTCCGTTTCGGCACACGTCACGCCGATGAACCCGTGACGATGCAGACTGTCGATGGTCCGATCAATGAGACGCTCGAAGGGGTACCGACCTGTAAGGTAACGAGTAAAACGGCTGACGAAGTTCGTCGGCAGATCCTGATCCCGCTCTGGAACTCTTACGCGTTCTTTGTGAACTACGCGCGGTTGGATGAATTCGATACCCAGAGCAAGCAGGTGCCTGTTTCTGATCGTCCTGAAATCGATCGTTGGGTACTTTCGAACTTGCAAGTGCTCGTTAAAGAAGTGAACGCGGCTTTCCAGGCGTTTGATACGGCGACTGTTTGTGAGAAAGCGGCGAAGTTCATCGATGAACTTTCCAACTGGTACATCCGCCGGAATCGTCGTCGTTTCTGGCGTTCTCAGAATGCGGGTGATACCGACAAACTTGCGGCGTATCAGACACTCTACACCGTTCTCGTCGAACTCAGCAAACTGCTGGCGCCGATCATCCCCTTCGTCACCGAGCGGATGTATTTGAATCTTGTCGTCAACAACGATAAATCAGCCCCCGAAAGTGTGCACCTTTGCGATTATCCTCAGGTAGACGAATTGCTGATCGATGAAGATCTCAATCGGAGTGGAGCGCTCGCCCAACTGGTCGTCAAGCTGGGGCACAAGTTGCGGGAAGAGGCAAATCAGCGGGTTCGTCAACCGCTGGCGGAACTCAAATACTCGACGGCCACACCCGAGCAGGCGACGGCGATTGGTAATCTGACGGATGTCATCAAGGAAGAGTTGAACGTCAAAACGTTGACTTTCACCGAAAATCTCGATGACCTCGTCAGCTACCAATACAAACCGAATCTGAAAACTCTCGGTCCCAAATATGGCAAACTGCTCAAACTCCTCCGGGAACAACTTCCCGAATTGGGGGACGCCAAACTGGGCCCGCTCCGTCGCGGGGAGACAGTTACGGTCGAACTCGACGGTAACGAGATCACACTCGAACCGGACGACGTCCTCGTCAGCACCGAGCAGGCGGCCGACTGGTTCTGTAACGACGAGCAGGGGGTTCAGATCGCTCTCTCGACCGCTCTCACTGAGGAACTGAAACAGGAGGGAGCCGCCCGCGACTTCGTCCGCCAGATCCAACAACTCCGTAAAGAAGCCGACCTCGAAATCGAAGACCGGATCAACATTTCTTATGCATCAAGCGATGACACCGTCGTTAATGCGGTCACCAGTTGGACAAACTATATCCAATCCGAGACCTTGGCCGACTCACTCAATCAAACCGACAAACCCGCGCAGGAGGCCAAAGAAGTGGTGATCGGGGAGTCGAAGGCGACGGTTTGGATTGCGAAGGTGTGAACCCTTATTTCATGGGAATGGGATAAAAGTCCGAGCCATCTATAGCAGAAGTTTAATTGCGATCATTCGTACTCTTGTAGAGAACGAGAATGACCTGCATGTTGATGGATAGGTTCTGAAACTCATCCAACATGATGGTTTGACTGCGGTCAGGTTTCATGCTTCCCGAACCGGCTCCGATGAGGGGGAAGGCAATTGAGTGAAAGCCTTCAAAGTCCGCCAGCATTAAACTGTTGCGGACAGAATCACGAACCGATTTCTCACTGGCTCTCCAAAGCATATTAATTCCGGCCACATGAATAATCCCTTTGAATGGCAAGCGGCCAGGAGAAGTGAGTCGAGCTTCACCGAGCGGGATAGGGCCCATGCGGCCCAATTCTCGGAAGGGAGCCAAGCCTGCCTTTCTTTTGATCGCTCCGGAAACTCCTTGAGGAAGCAGCAACCACCAGGGAATGATATTTCGATTCCAGGTATTAACGATGACATCAACCTGCTGGTTCAGCAAATCACCTTCCACGAGGTCTACTTTCATGGGGGATCCTGCTTAGCAAAAGGGAAACAACCAACGCTTACGCTATTCGCTTACATTTTAGCAGTTGTGTAGCAACGCTCAATCCCCGTACAGCTTTCTGATCGACATTCCTCCCGTCAGGTTACTGACCTCCTGAAAACCATGTCCCAGTAATATTCGCGTTCCGACGTGTCCCCGTTTGGCGCTGTGGCAGATGACGACGGTTGGTTTCATTGGGTCCAGTTTGTCGATATGGTCCCGAAGTTGATCGACTTCAATTAAATGGGCACCCGGAACGGCGGCGAGGGCTTCCTGTTCTTTGAAGGTCCGGACATCGACGACCTGCTTGTCCGTCAGGTCTGTGTCGGGGGCGATCATCGGGGCCAGACCACTGAGATCGTTTTGGGCAGCGTAGGCGGCAATGTGGATCGCATCTTTCGCGCTACCGAAGGGAGGCGCATAGGCGAGATCGAGTTCGGTCAGATCCTGAATGGTGGCTTTGAATTTAAGGGCGGTGGCGATTACGTCAATCCGTTTGTCCACACCCGCGGCGCCGATGGCTTGTGCCCCGAGGACAAGGCTTGTATCAGGATCGTAAATCAGTTTGAGTGTAATCGATTTGGCACCCGGAAAGTAACCAGCGTGATGTCCGGCCTGAATGATGACGAACTTGGCATTGCGATTGTAGCGGTCCGCCATTTTTTCACTGAGCCCCGTCATGCCCGCAGTCAGTTCGAAGACCCGCACAATGGCTGTCCCTTTAACGGCTCCCATCGCGGGCGAATGATCTGTCGCGGCATGTTCGCCTGCGATCCGGCCCGCCCGATTGGCAGGACCCGCGAGTGGAACGCGCATCGTTTCTCCCAGGAGTGCATGCTCATATTCGGAGACGTCTCCCACAGCATAGATATCCGGATTGCTGGTCTGCATGTAGGAGTTCACTTTGATGCCGCCGGTTTGACCAATATCGAGTCCGATATCTTTCGCCAGACCATTATTGGGACGGACACCGATTCCCAGGATGACCAGATCAGTCTCAATCACTTTCCCGCTGTTCAACTTCACTCCGACTGCCCGGTTGTCTTCGACATCCAGACCAGCAATACCATCTCCCAGGTTCAGTTTGATACCGTGGCGGAGTAGTTCATTTTCAATGAGCTTGGCCATTTCGACATCAAGTGGAGGTAACACTTGCGGAGCCAATTCGACGAGCGAGACATCGAGGCCGAGATGATGTAACTGTTCGACCATTTCAAGTCCGATGAAACCAGCCCCGACGATGACGGCCCGTTTGACGGTTTTATTCTGAAGACCATGCATCAGTTTCTGTTTGATCTGGTCCATGTCTTCAATGTTACGGAGTGTAAAGACGTTCTCGGATTTCACTCCTTCAATGGGGGGGACAATCGGAGCGGCGCCTGGGGAAAGAATCAACTTGTCGTAGGACTGGTCAAATTCTTCTCCCGTCTCCAGATTTTTTACCCGGACTGATTTATTCGCTTGATCAATGGATAAAACTTCGTGGCGGGTTTTGGCCTGAATCCGAAATCGCTTCTGGAAAAGTTCCGGTGTTGCAACGAGTAATTTGTCCCGTTCGGCGATTTCGTCACCGATGTGGTAAGGGAGACCACAGTTCGCAAAAGATACGAAACTATCTTTCTCAAACATGATGATTTCGGCCGCTTCATTACAGCGCCTTGCCCGTGCGGCAGCACTTGCTCCCCCGGCGACCCCTCCCACAATCACAATAGTCCGTTTGTCAGCAAAATTGGGTGATGCCTGATTCATCGAATCGCTTTTCTAATGAGTTGGAGGAAATCGTGAGAAATCGCTCCGGATGATAATCGGATGATGTAGTACCCATCCTAAAACCCGGTTGTGGTTGTTCTCAACCCTGTAATTCAGGGACCACTTCGATCCATCAGAGGGTTTTAGAACCACTTCTAGAATGGTTATTTGTACCACCCGGGCGGGAAGACTCCAAGAATCAAACGGCTGACAAAAAACGATTCGACGTGGCTAAACGCGAAGCGCAATCCTCTTGTGGAAAATATTTTTCGTCTGTTTAGCGTCTGAAGTTGATAAATACCGCGCGCTTGAGCCTTGGTGGGAACACCAATGCATTCGATGTGGGGTTGCTGCGGAACCGCTTCAATGGTTCAAACCGGTGTTTTACTCGGTTTGTTTTCACAACGAACCTGGTTCCAGGGCATGCGGGCGAGAATCATGGCCATACCGCAGGTATCGGTGATTCCGGCGAACATCAGTCCGGCTCCTACAAAAGCAGCAATACCGAACAGGGCGGGGTGCACAAGAAAGCCGGTGATTACACCAATCAACACCAGGGCTCCGGCGGCGATGCGGACTTGTCGTTCGAGTGAAATCACTTTCGACTCCCCACGTACGACATCGTAACCTCGCTCGACCCAGGCGCTAGTTCCCCCTTCGACATTCAGGATATTCTCGACTCCTGCAGCCTGCAGTTTTTCACAAGCCATCTTGCCGCGGGTACCGGATTTACAGATGACGTAGAGCGGCTCATCACCTGCGGTGATCTGTTTGATCCGTTCAGGGTTTAACTGATCGAGCGGATAGTTTTCGGCGACAGTCACATGCACTTCCTGAAATTCGGCTGGCGTGCGGACATCGATCAGTTTGATTTTTTCACCGGATTGTAACTTGCTGTGAACTTCTTCTGGTTTGACTGTATTGATACTCATCGTGCTCTCCTAGATTTTGTTGAGTGTCTCACCGGCCTGCTTTGCCTTTATTGACTAAAACGGGATTCAATGCAGGCCATGATCTGTTCCAGGTGAGGTTCGATCACTTTGTAATAAATGCTGCGTCCTTCTCGCTCGCTATCGAGGAACTGACAACGTTGCATCAAGCGGAGATGTTCCGAAGCCATATGGCTTTGAATACCGCAAGCTTCGGCCAGTTCACCGACGGTGTAATTTCCATGCAGTAACATCTGGACCATTTTGAGTCTGTGTGGATGAGCCAGGATTTTGAGGCACTCTGCAGCCTGACTAAATGCTTCTTCAGAGAGTGTCGCTCCAGTGCTGCGGCCTTTCATGGTTCAGTTCCTTTTGTGTTGAAGAGATTACTCCCGAATAAAGGCAATCCCCGCCGGCCTGTGTGGCGACCTCAGCTTCAAAATCTTCACCCCAGGCGCGACGGGGATAGATCATAAATGTGTGATGTTGTGACTGTATTATATGTCGTAGTGTTACGATGTTTCGACATATT
>JAGQQC010000285.1 GCA_020426395.1 Planctomycetaceae bacterium | reverse complement strand
GAGTCGGTGCGACTTTTTTCAATACGGCAAATTGCCAAAACGTGGTGGAACCTCACCCGCTGGGGAAAAAGCCGGGCCTGTCAGACTTTGGCAGGGTTGGTCAAGAATGGCTGGTTACAACAACAGTCGATATTCGCTCGTCCGCTGCCTGAATTAAGCCGTCCATTATTGACTTGGTTTCCTGGTGCGAAAAAACCGAATTATCACTCAATTGCTCAAACCCTCAGACGCCGAGCCAACCAGGAAGTCAAACGAGTGACCATTTTATATGCAACTCGACAGAGTGTTGGATTATTCGGTCGCGGACGTCTGCCCACGCTCAAACTGACTCAAGCAACACACGACTTGGGGGTGAGTGAACTTTTTTTGATTTACCGGCGGCAAGGATTTTCAGCAGGGCGCTGGCAGAGTGAAGAACGGCTCCCGGCGGATTGGCCCCTTTCGATCAGACCAGATGCCCTGCTCTCTGATCAGCAGGGGAATTATCAAACAGGAATCGAATATGGGGGCGATTATCCTGCCCAGCGTTTAAGCGAGCTGCATGCCGGGTTCGCTTCCATCCATTTACCGTATGAACTCTGGTGAAGCATTTTCATGTCACATCAACTGACCGCACGAGACCGTCAAATTCTGGAATTTATCGATCGCTACCGGATCGGCACGCCCGAATTATTGAAAGCGGTCTGTTTTGAGCCGGAGAGCCGCATCCAGAACGTGAACCGGGTGTTGCTCCGTCTGGAACGGCAGGGCTTGTTGCAACGGATCACGCTGGACCGGGGATTTTTTTATGTCACCCTGACGCGATCAGGTCAGCGGTTCCTGGGACAGCAGCCGAGAACCCACCGCTCCCTGACCGAACAAACCTTGCCGGTGTTGCTGGCCGTCGCAACATATTGTGTGGAGCGAAAACGACAGCGTCTGACGGCTGACGAATATCGTCAGCACTTTCCCGAATTATGGCGTCCCGGTATGCGGGCATCGCAGTATGTTCTCAGCCAGGCAGAGAACAAATTACGACTCGAATTACTCCTGGTGGACCGAGGTGGTTCGGCTCACCGGGTGCAGTCACGAGTACGACGCCAGATACACCAGCGGAGGGGATTGACGGCCTTCTCTGCACTCATGCAGGCGGGACGATTCCAGATCACGATTCTGGTCGGAACAGGACCACAACAGGAAAAAATCGAACGCCGATTGAACCGGTACGACTGGTCGCCGGTTAAGGTGGTGACCTGCGTGATTCCTGAACTGGCCGACTTGTTATTACTGAGGAGTCGCTGATGTTTTCGATTTTTCCAGCCCAGTCCGATGACCTGCTCAATCGGGAGGCGTTGCCCCCCACGGACCAGACCGAACTCAATTACCGTACAAGGCCGTTGACCGGGAACCAGGAATTGAGAATCGTGTTACTGCTCTTCCTGGGAATACTACCCGTATTAACAATCCTGGGAGTCTCACTCCATTTTTTCTGCTGGCTCATTCCCTTCGTTCGGCATGCGTGCGTCGCGGGAGGTTGTCTGTTTGTCGGATTCCTGTTTTCGATGGGGTTAACGGGAGCACTTCAGAAAACAGACCGGTTTTATGCCCTCCTTCTGGTAACAATTCTGGGGAGCAGTCTGATTTGGCATTGGTGTGCGGGGGAGAACTTGCATTCACTCCGGGTTGCTCTGGTAGTTACCTGGATCACCAGTAGTCTCATTGCCCGGCAGGTGGCGGCCTGGTACCTGGCAAGCCCCTCAGTCAATCTGGAAAACTCCCAACGGTGGCGCGTCAATTTGCCGCGCTTGATTCCTCATGGACTCTCGCTCGATTGCCCGGAGTTGTTGACCTACACGCTCAGTCCGCTCCTGTTGATCGTGGCCTGGATTCTCTCACTTTGGCTGCTGATCGAATTCGAGTGGAGTCTGGTTTGCTGGCCGTTCATTTTTGTGGCAAGCCTCTGGCTAATCTGGTTCGGCTGGCATCTTCTGGTGGCTCCAATTTTCCCGTTTCCTCATCCGGTGAGCAGTCTCTCGGCCACCTGGCGGGGACTCATCGTGTTTATCACTTATGATCCCTACCAGACTCCGGCAGCAGGTCTGTTTCGGTTTCCCACCCGCTGGTTACGTTCTCCCCTCCATCGGGCGATGTTACTCTTGTTGACGCTCGTGCTGTTAGCATTCGGATGTGGTGCCAAGTCTCCCGATCCGTTTTACGTCTTCCAGGAGGGAGGCTCATTTTCCCGACAAATCCTGACAAACCTGTTTCTGATCTCAGTCAGTGGCCCGCTGCTTTTTTTCTGGATTTTCTGGTTTTGTGCCGGGAGTTTATTGGCCCGATTCGAACGGGAACTCTCCAGTGCCAATGACCAGGAGCAATCGATCTGGGATAATTACGTTGATCGCATCATCAACTCCGCCGATGAATTGGAACGGGAACATCTACTGATTGGCACGAGTGAAGTGGGTGATTTTCCGGTGCTCGTGCATCGGGAAATCTATAACCAGCATGGTCACCTGTTGGGGGATAGTGGTTCGAGCAAAACCGCCCTGGGGATCACTCCCCAGGCGACCCAGATGATTGCCCGGGCCGATTCGACCGTGGTGATCATCGATCTCAAGGGAGACCGGGCCCTCTTTGAGAGCTGTCGCCGGGAGGCGGCCCGCACACGCAAAATGCGTTTTCGCTGGCTCAGTAACGAGGTCGGTTTATCCAGTTTTGGATTCAATCCGTTTCTGCAATCTCACAACACACGATTATCGGTCGAACAGTTTTCACAACAACTGCTGCAAGGGCTCTCTCTCGATTATGGTCTGCAATACGGGGCCGGTTATTTCACCGCCATGAATGAAATCGTGCTCAATAATGTGCTCCGGGAAACGGGAGCCCGCTCATTTCGGGAACTGAGCCAGCATTTAACCGACCGAAACTGGTACAAAAGTATTGGTTACGAGGAGGACTGGAAGCAGGCCCGGCACCTGGGATCACTGGTCAAGCGCCTGGCAGGGAGCCAGTCGATCAACCTGACACCGGAAATGTATCCGGAATGTCCCGCCATCCAGCAGCAGGCAATTGATGCCTCTAACCTGTATGCAGAACCGCAGGTCGTTTATCTCTGGTTGCGTTCCGCGGTCGAACCGACGAATGCTCCTGCCATAGCCCGTCTGTTTTTATGGTCGATGTTTACCGCCGCCAGTCATCAGCCAGCGGACCGAAACCGGGTCTATTTCTACATTGATGAAATGCAGCAGATCATCAGTGACGGCATCAAACTGATTTTCGAGCAATACCGAGACTTGGGAGGGACAATTATCGGCGCTCATCAAACGGCCAGTCAGCTTCGTAAAGCGGGGGGAAACTTGAGTGATACGATTGATTCCTGTACTGCGTTCAAGCAGGTCTTTCGGGCCTCCGATCTGGCCTCTCTGGAACGGCTGGAAAAATTGTCGGGGAAACGGAAGCAAAAAGTGGCGACCTGGTATCAACCGTATGAACGGGGGAGCGGTGATTTGACCGAACGCTACGCAGAACTGTATGCGGTCGATGATGTGGTCCGGGTAACGGAAGAGGAACAATCCCGTCATCCTGCCGAGGAGTTACAGGCACTCAGTTCCCGCCCGCAATCGAGTCTCGTCCGGTTCACGTTCGACAGTGGTTATACACAATTTGGTGGAAAATCGGTGCCACTCAAATCAGAATACCACATCAGTTACGCAGAATATCTCCGACGACGGCAGCAACCGTGGCCCCAGCATGAGGGAGCCTTCGATATTCTTCCCAATAGGGCTGCTCAACTTCCAGTGAAAGAATCGCTACAGGCCAAAGGGGAACAAGACTTCGGCAAAGAATTCGAAGAACGGGGACGAGCGCTGTTATAAGCGAGGTTTCAGTTCTCCAGATAGAGTCCCCTGCGATGTGCATGTTCGGTGAGAAGAGCAATGAGCTTCCCTCCCAAAGATAAGGAACAAGAAACCTTGTTACGCAGCCGTCAACGACGAACTAAACTTAAAGAGTGTTGCGCCGTTGAACACCTGAACCCGTGCTGGTTATAATGCAGCAATTCCAAAATCGAAAGCGACTCCCAATTCACGGGAAAGGGAATGCTCAACCATGCTGCAACGTTACTACTACAAGTTCCGTTGGTATCTGGGAGTGACGGTGTTGTTACTTTTCGGCATTGCGTTGATGAAATACTCCGCCTGGTTGGATCACAAACTCTTCCCCCCGAACAAGAATTCGGCAGTTGTGAACAACCAGGTGCCCCCGCCAGCGACAAATTCCTCCACAACCACCCCGGTAGTGAATGCCAGCCAGCAACTGGCTGATGCCGACTCACAATTATCAACTGCAGGCCAGTCTGCTGAGACTGCCCTCGAATCCGTTGAAACCTGGGAGAAGGAGATCGAACAATGGCAACAACAAGGGGCGGTCGAGGAATCGTCGGATAATGCAAAACTCCTCGAGCAGTTGGCCTTCGTGATGCGGGAACAGCGCATGTCGCACAGTGAACTGACAGCAGCGAAACAACAGATTCAATCGTGGCAGCAAACGGTAAGCGACCGATTGCAACAAGCTCCTCCTGTTTCGCTTACTCCCGCTGAGTTGACGGAGATTACCAACCTCACAGAGCAATGTCAGTCTGCCGAGAGAGACTGGCAACGTGCATTAAAACGAGGGCTGGTGCTCAAACAGGAAATCGAACAACAAAAAACTCCAGCCGTGGCCGTAGTTGAAACTAAAACCATCGGCGATCAAATCGAGAAAGCGAATACCCTAACCACCCTGGTAGAGATTGAGGAGGAGATGCGAGCCAAAGCTGCTCGTGATGCTGAGGCACGAGAGCAGCAGCGAGTCCAGGAAGAGCAGGAAGCAGAATTACTCAAACAGGCGACTTCCCCCGAAGTGACAGCCATCCTCGCTCCTTTCCTGGAATCGCGAGATCTTCAGCCGAAGTTGTCGGGAGCGACCGTCAAGTTCTCCCCAACCATCGACAAGAAACCGATGTCCTATTCGGCCTTACAGGGAATGAATGCCTTATCCCCCTCAATAGACGGCTTGAAGCGTCTGGCCCTGATCGGGGGAAACCGAAATTTACCAGAACCGAAGTGGAGCGTGCATTCGCAACCGAACAACTGGTCCCAGGATGACAAGGACATGCTGCAATCCGCCCAGCAGTATCTTCGAGAATATGGGCCGACCCTGGTGAAAGCAGGCAAACTCTCACAGTAACGATGCGTGTTGTTTTCTGCTTTCCATAAAACCCGACCGTATTTGCGTTATTACTGGGCTTCTCACCCCCCTGGGTTTCGTCCAGCCTGCACTGGATTTTCTCCATCCCCGGAACCAGCTTCCCAGAATCGCCCCAGCATCCACTTCCGGTCTGAACTACAGGTCCTACACTGTAGTCATTCTGTGAACTCTCTTCCCTCAAGAGATGCTTAAACAACGAGGGCTTTGAGCTTCCGTCACCTGCCCGGAGGAAAAAATGGCAGCAGACACATGCAAACGTATCAGGCCGAAGAGTTACAACGCGGCTATAAAACGTTTCGTGGCGACTTTGAACGGCCTTTCATTGTGTGTGTCGGGTAAGAAGCTCCCGAAAAGGAGCTTTTTGCTTTTCGTGTTCTCGGTAAATCTGACGATGCTGGTTCGACGATCGACGACGGAACGAGATCGAGGTGAAACAAGTTGTTTCACCGCAGGTTTGAAGGAACGCATGAATAACCTGTTCGTGGGGACAAACCACGAACCGAACATGGAGATTTGATGTTATGGCATTGAAAAATGGTGGGCAATCGTTTTGCAAGGTTGTCCACACCGAGAACTCGCGGACATGGACACGCAGGATTCACTCGATGACGGTGCAGGCAGCCGACGGGCGTTTGCATTATCTCGCCGGTGATAATCTGCCGGATTCCATTTCGCTCTATTCGGGAGTGACTTATCGCGGTGCGCACCTGGCCGAGGTGCTGTTGAACCCCAAACAGGCTCCCGCTGTCCCGTTACTTCCTCCTCCCACGGGATTGATTTCGCAACGGGACGCATTCTTTCTGGTGCTCGGCTTCTTTGGTTTCAGTCTGATTTCGTTTCTGGCTGAACAAGTCGCCTACGCACTGACTTAATTCCT
>JAGQQC010000284.1 GCA_020426395.1 Planctomycetaceae bacterium | reverse complement strand
CTTTGCTCTAGAAGTGATCCTAAAACCCTCTGGTGGGTAACATTCGCCCTTGTTTTACAGGCTGAAGAACAACCACAACCGGGTTTTAGGATGGGTTCTAATCTCTTCTCCTTTCAAGTGAAGTCTGATGTCTGTTGATCCTGCGCAGGAGTCGATTGCCGAACGAAAGAAACGGGTTCGGCGGATCATCACCCAGCTTAAAAAACGGTATCCTGAAGCGGAATGTGCCTTGCACCATGAAAGTCCGTTTCAGCTTCTTGCCGCGACGATTCTCTCGGCGCAATGTACCGATGAGCGAGTCAATATGGTGACTCCTCATTTATTCAAGAAGTTTCCGACTCCCGAAAAGCTGGCGAAGAGTAAGCAGGAAGATGTCGAAGAGATCATCCGTTCGACCGGTTTCTTTCGCGCGAAAGCAACGAACCTCCGCGGCATGGCGCAAGCCATCGTCAAGGAACATCAAGGTGAGATTCCACAGGACCTGCAGGCGCTGGTGAAGCTCCCAGGAGTCGGACGCAAAACGGCGAATGTTCTACTCGGAACCTCCTTTGGAATTCCGAGTGGTGTCGTAGTGGATACCCATGTGAAACGGATTTCCAATCTGCTCGGCTTGACCACCAGCAAAAATCCGGAGATCATCGAACGCGAATTACAGGAAATCGTGCCACGTAAAGAATGGATCGACTGGTCCCATCGCTTGATCCATCACGGACGCCAAATATGCATCGCCCGTCGACCTCAGTGCTCCGAGTGTCCATTGATCAAGGACTGCCCTCGTGTGGGGTTGGGGCCGCTGAAGAAGTGAAGAAGGTCTCACTCATCGGAGTTTCAGTTGGGGCTTTTCGTAAATACCTCCACCCGGTCCAATTGAGGGGTTGATTCCAATTGGATTTCAAACTGAATTCCACGGCCGGCAGGTAAGGCGGAGAGATCAAGCGTGGCGGGAGTCGCTTCGATGATTTTCGAGAACCCCTCTTTGCGTTGATATTTTTCCTCGACAGTTTGCCACTCAGTCCATTGATCGACTTTGCCGTCGCCATCGACATCAACTCCACCCCGGGCAGTGACACCGGGAACCCAGGGGCCGCTACTGATAAAGCTGTCGGCGCGCTGTACGAAGAGATAAAAGTTTCCTTCTGCAAAACCAACGCACGGATCGGGATGAAAACCAGTGGCGATTTCGCCTCCCCAGGTGAAGCGGGTCTTTAACGATTTGCTGTACCAGTAAGCCAGTCCGATTTTTCCATTGTGCGGATGATAATCACAGAAGAGATAATAATACTCTCCGACTTTAATGAGCGTGTAATCTCCAAAGGCGTCCTGGGGACCATCATGAATTTCGTATTCATAAGGAATCGGGGTTGTGGGGTGTAGATAGGTGCCGATTTTTCCGGTCGGTTTGGAACGAACATCAATCGGTGGAGGATACTCATGAGGAGTGAAACCATGAATGCCGTCAGGGCTTTCCGTATGACCGGCGAGCGGAGAATCCCAACTGTGTGTGCGTGCGTTGAGAGGGCTCCAGTCTTCGTAAAAGATATGAAAGGTGCCATCGTCGTCACGGATCACACCCGAATCGGAACCATGCGATGGATCGGCGAAGACTTCTCCCAAATCTTCGTGTTCCGGAGTCGTTAAGTCGTCATCGATGATCAGATGAGGATCCTCATCATTCGGTTCGTCATAATAAATATAGAATTTTCCATCGACGTACTCGGCACTGGTCACCCAGTCTTCTCCAATGACGTCCGGGTAATGGGTCCAGTTTTGCATGTCGGTGCTGTGCCAGGCACCATAGACGCCACCTCCCCGGGTCGCATTCAGGTACCAGTAATTTTTATCTCCACCGGCGATGAAAACCGCAGCATCTTTTCCGCCGGAGGGACCCAGGTTCGGTTTGGTTTCCCAACCCGTCCAACCGGGAGGTTGTGTGAAGACAATGCGATCGAATTGCTGCGACGTTTCCCACAGTTTGAGTTTACTCTGGAAAAGGATTCCGCTACTGGCGGGCACGAGATTGCCCTGATGCAATTTGAATGAAGTCGAGTTCTCCCCCGCCGCGCCGCTCCAATCTTCCTGGCTATCAATTGTCCAGACTGGCGTAGTGGCGGTTTCTTCGCCATGCAGGGGGAAATTTAGCCCCCAGAGTGCGATACTGCAGAAAAGGGCGGAAAATCCGGTTGCGAAACGCGTACTGAACATGAAATCGAGCCTTAGAAAGAGGTTATCCGAGTCTGGGCCAGGGGGCTAAACTCATCGAAAGAACCTGATCCATCATAAGCCAGAAGACTTGCGAAAATCTACGATCATTCCCATTTGCCCCGGTTTATTCAGTTTGTGGGAGTAATTTCTCGACAGGCGTTCCTCATCTGGGTAGAGTGGACCAAAATCAGCAGACGGATCTGATATGATAAACCGACTCAGGAATTTACACCCAGATATCCCGATTCAACAACAACTGGTTTGACCGTATGTTTCGCTCCCTCTGGACTCCGTTTGTCTCTCCCCGTAAAACCCGACTTCATCACCACCGTCGTGCTCAACAGCGGTATCGTAATATGCCTTCAGTCGGCACGGTGGAACATCTTGAAGATCGAACCCTGCTTACGAACTGGTTCGGCCTGGCGGAAAGCTTTCTCGGCGATGTCTATGACCATGTCACGACAGTTGAACGCGGCAACGAGACAGAAGAGCAACAGGCCACTCACCAAAGCCTGATCGAAACAGCCAGTGAGATGACAGGCTTCTCTCAATCCGATGTAGCCGATGTGCTGGATGACATCGAAAAGTACTGGGCCAAGATCGAGGACCGCTATGGAGATTTGCTCGACTCCATCTTCGGAGATAACGACCCGGATGACGATGATGGTTCCAGTGAGTCTCCGGAAAACAATGCTCCCACCGCGACCGACATTTCCGATCAGGTAGTCACCATCCAGACTGACTTCAGTCTCGATACTTCGACCGCTTTTGATGATGAAGATACAGACGACTCATTAACGTACGCCGCCACTTGGGACGATTCTCCTACGTTACCTGATTGGGTGAACTACGATACGAGTACCGGTGTGATAAGCGGAACTCCAGGCACCGATGATACGGGTACGTTTAATGTGGGTGTTACCGCGACGGATGATTCCGGTGAATCCGCTTCAACTTCCTTCTCGCTAACTGTGCAGTCGGCTCCCAATGTGATCATTGGTGATGCGACTTATAATGAAGAAGATGGCGCCGGCAACATGACGTTCGATGTCTCACTGGATGCTGCCTCCAGCGAACGCATTACGTTGACCTTGAAAACAATGGAAGGGACCGCCCAGGAGAATGTCGACTACACCGGGACGACAACTCAGGTAACCTTCGAAGCAGGTGAGGTTTCCAAAACGATCACGGTGCCTATTTTAAGTGACAACATTGCCGAGTTGGATGAAACGTTTACTGTATTCGTGGATTCGGTCGATGAGGGGACCGTTACCGATAGTAGCGATACTGGTACGGGGACGATTACGAACGATGATCCTGTGCCTCTGAGTTTAGAGATAGCAGACGATTCCATTTTAGAGTCGAATGGTCTCCCATTGACGAATAAAGCAACCATCACGCTGAGTGGCAGTACTCGGCCCGGGGCAACGGTAACCTTGGCAAAAGATGATGATGGTGTATTTGACGACGGTACCGTCACCGCTGACAGCGAAGGAAACTATCAAATTGAAGTTACCTTGAGCCATACGGATGATAATCAGGGACTCAATCATCTGATGGTTCGCAGTACCTTGGGCGATGCTTCTACGACGGAATCAATCGATATTCATTACGCTATTGGAACGGTTGTCCGGATCGAGACGAGTTTGGGTGACTTTGATGTTGAGCTCTTCGATGATGAAGCCCCCAAAACGGTAGAGAATTTCAAATCCTACTTCGCAGCCTACGCTGGGTCGGCCATTCATCGTTCGATTGATGGCTTCGTTATTCAGGGAGGAGGTTTTGACTACGATTCGAACACGCAAAGCCTCGCTGCTCTTACAACCAACGCCCCTGTCGAAAACGAATTCCTGGCGAAAAACTCCAATCTCCGGGGAACTCTTTCAACGGCCTTGTTATCGGGAGACATCGATAGCTTTACCAGTGGCTTCTTCATCAATACCGTGAATAATACCTTCCTCGATAACGTACCTCATACCGTTTTCGGGCGGGTAATTGGAGACGGGATGGATGTCGTTGACGCGATTTCCGGTACACAATCAATCAACTTGAACGGCGTTTATGACGGCACCGCTTTCGCCAATGTTCCGCTCGTGAACTATACCCCGTTTACCGAAACCATCACGGGGCAAGTTTCGATTCAGGCAGGCTCTGATGTTCTGACCGGAGTGGGTACTCAGTTCCTTTCTGAATTACAGCAAAGCTTTGGTTCTGTTCCGGGTTCTGCCATTCGGATTGGAGATCAAGAGTTCGTTGTCGTCTCCATTGTCAGTGACACCGAGCTGAAACTGAATGAGGTGCATACGACTGGGGCATCGAATGTCCAAGCCTTCGTTCATGGGCTTCCTTCAGAAGAAAATCTGGTGCTCATCAGTCAGTTTGATATCCTGCTCGGGAATGCGAACAATTCTACCTAGAGCTTAATTTTTCGCGGTCGACGCATGGGATAGAGAGAAGGGCAGGATTCGGATGTCGTTGAAATCATCCTGGTATCCTGTCCGGCAATTGTTGCGAAGTGGAATTGATCTTTGCTTTCCTCCTCTTTGTCCCGGTTGCGAGAAGGTTGCATCGCCTGTAACGCGAACTGGTAGGGTGGCGGAGCCGATTCCTCTTTGCCTGCAATGTCAACAGGATCTGGCACCTTCGAAACCCCACCGGTGTCCTCGATGTTCCGCTCCAGTTGGTCCGCATGCCCAAACGGATAGCGGGTGTCCTTACTGTCGGCAGGATCGATACCGATTCGATCGAGTTCTCTCTCTGGGAGTTTATGAGGAAAAATTGAGGGGGGCGATTCTTGCGGGAAAGAAATCGGAAGGGCAGCCTTTAATTACCGCGTTGACGGAAATTCTTTGGCAGAGGGAGCGGGAGCAAATTCAAACATTTGATCCAGAGGTGATCATCGCGGTTCCCCGGCATTGGTCAAAGGAATTGCAACATCTGGACTATGCCCCGCACAGCATGGCTCGCGTGTTGGGGAAACGGATGAATATTCCAGTATGTACGAACTGGTTGAAACGGAGTGCTCGCCGCAAGGATCAGGTAAAATTAAAGGCAACAGAAAGAAGAATAAATCTCAAAGGAGCCTTTCGAACGAAAATACCGGCTGGGCGAACTCCTTCCCGTGTTCTTCTGGTTGATGACGTATTAACGACCGGGGCGACGGCCAACGAATCGGCTGCGACCCTTAAAAAAGCCGATGTTCAGCAGGTGCTGGTGGCGGTATTAGCGCGTGGTTTGGGGACGTAACCTTTCCCGATAATCACTGAAATAGGGAGAAACAGCGGAAGAAATCGATTTCGGTCGGTCAAATTCCTCCGCTGGTAGTCGGCTTCAATAATCAGTATAAACTATACTTAGCGTAGCGCTCCTCCCTTGTTCACATTCAATGGGCAGTTTCTTACTCCCTGGATATTCATTCATGTCAGAAACAGAGCCGGACTCCCTTCCCGAAGAGAATGAAGAGAAGAAAAAATGGTCGATCCGTAAGGAACCGGGCTTCCAGTTTCTGCTGCGCGGACTGGCGATCAGCCTTCCCTCAGTTCTCACGATCGTAATTCTGATCTGGGTGTTGAACGGGATTAATAACTACATCATTCAGCCGACCAGCTACGCGGTACAGTGGTCGCTGGCCCAATTCGTCGATGCCTCTGTTTCGACAGAAAACCTGGTCCATGTCACGGGTCAGCCCGAAATTGACTACTGCGGCGACAACTATCTGTGGGAACAGGCTGCCGCCGAGAAGTTGAATAAATGGTTTCGCACGGCGATGTCCGAGCAGAAAAACGCATTGAGTGCGCGTCCCCGAATTTATCAAAATCAGCTCGAAGTGATTCTGGGCTCAAGTAACTGGCAGGAGTCCGTGTTCGTCCCCGTCGGAAAACGGGAGTGGGCGATTCCCTATAACGATTATCAATTGGCGGCA
>JAGQQC010000283.1 GCA_020426395.1 Planctomycetaceae bacterium | reverse complement strand
TCCCCAGTTGACCGCCGATGAGATACGAGACTTTCAAACGGAACTTCACGAGCTGATCCCCGAGTTGACCAACCTCTCGTTGATGGTCAAATCTTCTCAGCTGATGTTGGAGAAGGAACTGCAAAACCACCTTCGGAAATACAGGTTGGACAATCTTCTGACAGGGGAGCCGGAAGCGGCATTTCGAATGCTGAAATTAACTACGGCAAACTGGCTGGAGTATTGTGACCAACCGGCCGACAATCTCTCTCATCTGCGGGTCCATTCCTGTTCAGGGGATTCATCCAATTTAATTCCCTATCCGCTGGAGAAGAAAGTCGAGATGCACGGGTTTGATGTCGGAGAAAATCGAAAATGCATAATTTGCTATTTCGAAAATCCAGCAGACGAAGAGGATCTGATCGACCACTTTCATTCGCTGTACTATTCCCGCTTATTTCTCAGTCAATATTTTTCTGAGATGAATTTGCGGCTTTTAGCAAAGCAGGATCTGCTCCACATGGTGGAGATAGATGAAGTTCGTCTCGCCTTACATGGATTCTATCGGGAGCAGGGCCGATTCCCCGACAAGCTCAACGAACTCGTACCAGGGTGGTTTACAGAAACGCCCGATTTTTACCTCGAGCATTATCAGGGAGATGCTTACCATCTCCTCAGAACTGTGGAAGGGGGCCTGCATTCTGGAAGGTATGGTAGTACTATCACGAAACCAAAGGAACAAGAATAACTAAACCACGAGGACAAAGACGGGTGACAAGTCCGGAAACAACTGAAACAACGAAGAAACCTCGATCCTGGAAAAGGAAAATTTTTCGAGGAGTCGTATTGTTTCTGGGGATGGGATTAATCGTCATCGTTATTTGGCGGCAGTATCGCATCTGGAGCATCCCTGATGTGGAGCCCTTTGATCGGGAGGCGTTCTATTCACAATATAGTGAAGTGAACAATAACATCGAACCGTTTCGCGAAGCGCATCGGATGTTGGAGGAGGTTAAACGAAAGCCTCAATTGTCGGATTCGGTGGAACAGGCTTTCAACTACGAAGAGTGGACTGCTTTGCGGAGTACAGAGGGGTGGGTGGATAGAAGATTCTCAGCCGAATGTCGACCGGCACTGGAGAAGTGGCTTTCCGGAGGTGATGCGGGTGTGGTGTTGATTGTGAATCCTCCCCAGTTTGATAAACAGGCGAATGTCGAACTTTGGACGGAGACCCATGAGTTTGTCATCCTGGCAAACATGGAATGTTCACTTCTGTTGTCGGAAGGAAAACCAGGGAAGGCACTGGAACTTTTCCGAAAGATGCTGCGGAGCCTGTCCCGGTTCCGTTCGGCCTATTCAGTACAGAGCGGATATCGACTCTTCTCCTTACAACTGGGACGGATTTTGAGATCCCCCGAGTTAACCGTAGAGGAAATCCGCACCTTTCAAAAGGAACTTCGCGAGCTGACTCCTGATTTGATCAATCTTTCGGAGATGGTTAAATCTTGTCATCTGATGTTGGAGAAACACCTGGAAGACTATCTCCAGGAACACCAAGTCGCCAGTACCATAATCGGGGAGTCGGAAGCAGGACTCCGAATCCTGAAATTAATAACGGCCAATTGGTTGGAGTATTGTGATCGTCCACTTGAGAATCTGACACGCATGCGAATTCATGCATGTATGGGAGACTCAACCGGCTTCGTTCAATATCTGCGAGAGCAGGGAATCGAAATTCCCGGATTCGCTCCTGGGCAAAATCAACAATGCAGAATTTCCTATTTCGAGAATCCCAATATCGAAGAAAATTTGGTCGATCAAGTTCATTCTTTGGCTTATTCCCGCGATCTCCTCGGAGGGTATTTTTCCTCGATGAGTATGCTGCTTTCGGATCAACAAGATATTTTCCGAATGGTGAAACAAGACGAAATCCGACTCGCCCTGTATGGCTTCTATCGGGAACAGGGTCGATTCCCCGACAAGTTGGAGGAACTCGTCCCAGACTGGTTTGCTGAGACGCCCGGTTTTTATGTCCTGGAGAACCGGGGAGATGACTGCCTGCTCAAACCGATCAAAGGGAGTCTGCATTCGGGTAGAAATACCGTCCCCATAAAGAAACCGATGGAACGATGAGACGAACGCAGCAAGGAGTGTCACCAATGAAGAACAGCTCTTCGAAGTAGAAACACTTACTCCACCTTATTTCGACGCGACAAACTTATGTCGTATAACCCGGTAGATCAGGCCCACCACTAGAATGCCGGAACCGGTTAACCAGATCCGGGGTTCGACCCAGAAGGCGAGTGACAGGCAGAGAATCAAACCGAGCCACGGGATGAAACGGGGGTAGAGCCGTTCTGCGTCACTTAAACGAATCGCGCACAAATTCGTCAGGGCATAATAGATCAGGACGGTAAAGGCACTGAATGACCAGGTCGTTTTGACCTTGCCGATCAGAGTGAGTCCGAGGATCACGGCACCGACCAGCAGGATCGCATTATTGGGGCTGCCGTTCTTTTCGGAGACTTTTCCGAAACAGATGGGAAAGTCGCTCCGGCGACCCATCGCCAGTGCGACGCGGGAGAGGCCGAGTACCAGGTTCAGCAACACTCCGAGCATAGCGGTAATCGCGCCGACGGCGATTAATCTTTGTGCGAGTGGAGAATATTCGAGGCTGTGAGCAATTTGTTCGAGGGGTGCGTTTTGGGCATAGCTGGTTTCCATCAGGTCCTCTGCGGAGACGGCCGCTACCGAGACGTAGCCCACCAACATATAAACCAATGAGGCCACCACCAAGGTCACGATAATCGCCCGAGGGATGGTTCGTCGTGGTTCGTGAACTTCTTCTCCTAACGTGGCAATTCGTCCGTATCCAGTGAAGGCAACGAACATCAATGCACTTGATTCCAGAAAACGAGCGATCGGATTTTCACCAGCATCGGGGGCAAAGAAAGGAGTCAAATTTTCTCCCCCGTTTCGGAAAGCATCGGGTAGACCAAGCAGCACAAAACAGGCGAGCGAAAAAAGCGTGATGGAGACAATCACGATGTTGGTCAGATTCGATCGCTTGATGCCCGACAGGACAAGTAAGGTAACCAGAATCACGGTCACTGCGGCGATAGGGATCACCCATTCCGGGTGTTCGATTCCCAGAAATGACAGAGAGTAGCCTGTGAAGCCCAGTGCTGCGGTCGCCGCCGAAGCACTCTTCGCGCACAGAAACATAAACCCCGCTACGAAACCGAGAGTCGGCGTTAACCAGCGGTGCCCATATTCGTACGTCCCGCCACTGACCGGGTGGTTTGCGGCGAGTTGGGCGCTACTCAGGCCATTCATCGTGGCGACGAGTGCTGCGAGGGCAATCGCCAGGATGACGGCCGGACCGGTGACTTCGGTGGCCATGTTGACGCTGACAAAAACTCCCGTTCCCAGAATCGAACCGAGCCCCATCATCATCGCCCCGATCAGGCCCACTTCTCGCTGTAACTGACTCACATCACCTCCTCAGTTATGTGTTTGAATGGAATCACCTCCATGATCCCGGATTCGTCTTCTAGCTGCAAGGTATTAAATTCCAACAGGTTGCGGTGCAGTATCAGGGTTGGGTGCCAAAAAAAGAAGGACAGCACCCGGACCTCTGTATACACTAATAGTGATCCTAAAACCCTCTGATGGGTCGAGTTTGTCCCTTATCTCACAGACTCGCGAACAGCCATTTTTCTATCAAACTTCCATTCCTAATCACAGACAATTGCGGGCATTGATTTTACGGTGAATCGCGAACAGTTGATAACGTTCTTCTCATCGAACCCGGCTGCGAAACTGTTTCGCTCGACAAATGCCGCGTATATTCTCGATTTTCTGCACACGAATTTCAAAGTGCAGGAGAAGATTTCCATTCCGCATACGGAATTGCAGCACGCGCTCACTTTCTATCTGGAAGACCTGCACCTCTCAGAACCCGAAATTTTGCGTGACACGGCGGACACTTATCTCAATCAGTGGGCGAGTAGCGAGTCGCTCTGGTTGCGGCGGTACTATGACAAGCTCCATGCGGAGTCGGTCTACCAACTGAGTTCGCATACAGAAGAAGTACTTAAGTTTCTGACGGAGATGATGAACCGACAAAGTGGCTTCATTGGTACAGAATCTCGTTTGGCTCGGATCATCAGTACGCTCTCAGAAATTGTCATCCGCGGTTCCGATAATCGGGAACGCCGCCTGGAACATCTCCGAAAAGAACGCGATCGAATAAACGCCGAGATTCAATCGCTCGAATCGGGTGAAGCTGTTGCCACACACAGTCCGACCGCTATTCGCGAACGGTTTTCCGATGTGTTGATGGATCTCAATTCCCTGCAGGGTGATTTTCGTGCTGTGGAAGAAACCTTCAAGGAAATTACCCTCGAAGTTCAAAAACAACAGACGCGCGCGTTCGATTCGCGCGGAGTGATTCTGGGGTACGCACTCGAAAGCGAAGACCGATTAAAGGAAGGGGACCAGGGAATCAGTTTTGATGCCTTTGTCCATTTGCTTCTCTCGCAGAATCAGCAGGATGAATTCGAAAAGCTGATTACGCAGCTTGATGAAATGAGCGAACTTGTTCAGCAGGAAGAAGGAAAAGAACGCCTAAGAGGCATGATTCACCATCTCTCCCGCGAAGCGGACAAGGTGATGCAGACCTTGCGGCGGCTGAATACCACCCTCCGTCGCCTGTTGAGTACGCGAGTCAGTAAGTCTCGCCAGCGGATTGCGAATGTGATCAATGAAATTATGGAAACTGCGCAGCAAATGGCCGACGACCCGCCGGAGGTTGGTCTGGAATTATTTGTCGATCTTGATTTGAGCAACGCCATGCAGCGAACGTTCTGGCAGGGACCGGTTGAATTTGAACAGATGGAATTGTCGCAAGACGATCCCGACGAAGCCGAACGTCAACTGGCTTTCTTCAACCTGGCCGCCATGCAGCGGTTAGACTGGGAAACCATGCGGAAGAATATCGACGGCATCGCTGAATTCACCGACCGTACTCCGCTGTCAGACTTGATTGATCACTGCGGTCTGCAGAATGGTTCGATCGAAGTGTTGGGCTACATTCAACTTGCCCACGATGACGGTCATGAAGTCGATGAACAACAGAAAGAAGCGATCCGTATTCCGACCCGGGAAGGGTTCCAGGAGTTTGATGTCCCACGTGTTGTATTCCTGTCCAAAAAATACCGCCAAATGAAACAACTACTCGGATCCGGGGAGGACTTCTGATGAGTGACTTTCCGGAATTCCGCGAACGAGGAATCGTCGCGGTGCATTTGCTGCAAGGAGTCGTTGATGAGAAAACGGCGGAAGTCTGGGCGATTCTGCTCAGCAATGAATCGTACTTGCGAGATTACTTCTATGAAATCGGTCTTGTGCTTGTGATCGACCGGGAAGAAGGAATTGCCTATCTGCGGCAGATGAACGACGACGAACGGACAGGAGGTTACGAACGAATTCCCCGCCTATTCAAAAAATCGGCGCTGGGTTATCAAAATTCTCTGTTAACAGTTCTGCTCCGTGAAGAGTACCGCCGGTTCGAGGAAGAGGATCTCGATAACGAACGTTGTGTAGTGGATACCGATGAAATTCTCGAACACTGGAAATCGTTTTTTCCCAATGAGAGCGATGAAGTCTCTCTGCGTAAAAAACTGGTGACCGCGTTCAACCATCTGGAGAAGTTGAAATTTGTTCGCAAGATCAAATCGGAAACGGACAAATGGGAAGTGGAGAAACTGTTAAAAGCACGCGTTCCTTTGGAAGAACTGGAATCGTTGCGAAATCGTCTAGTCACCGAAAGTAATCCTAAAACCCTCTGATGGGTCACATTAACCTTTAATTTTAGGTTGTCGAACAACCACAACCGGGTTTCAGATGGGGTTCAAATAACCCGGACAGGAAATAAGTGGAATGGAACATTTATTCGATATGCGTCCCGATCGTCCGGGTTACCGGTTACAGCGACTGGAAGTGTTCAACTGGGGAACCTTCGACAGCAAACAGGGAAATGTCTACCGTTTTGAACCCGAGGGGCGTACGTCACTTTTAGTCGGACACAACGGTTCCGGCAAATCGACGCTTGTGGATGCGATTCTGACATTGCTCGTTGATGGAAAAACCCGCAACT
>JAGQQC010000282.1 GCA_020426395.1 Planctomycetaceae bacterium | reverse complement strand
CTGGAAAAAGGCAGGTTTACCATTATGTTCTCTAGCTCTGGTTTCGGCATTCTGGGGAATTATGACAGTAGTTGTGATTACGGTGATTTACCGTAACCTTGGTGAATGGATCGGTTTTTAATGGGGGATGGCTTTATTGGCGTCAGGCGAAATCCTCGACCGATATCGAAATTGTGGGTTCTAACAGTCGTGTAGGTCAGGCACTGCCTGACTTATCATCGGGGGTTGCGGACAACACAAAATCGGCGCACGGAGGTTCGCAACAATGAGCGACTGGGTGGTTTTCTTCGAGGTTTAACCAGATGGGGCCACTTCGAACACATAAGCCGTGTGGCACAGGCACTCTCGGAAAGTTTGTCAGACAGTGCCTGACCTACGAAAGTGCCTTAATGCAATAACACCCACAAGCGGTGGCCCAGAATAATGCCGACGGTGATGCTGGCCCCGATTAAGGTGAGCGTGGCCGATGCGGTGCCGATGCGGATGCTGTTTTGAGCGGCTTCGGAGAAGTGATGACCGAGGTGGTCCCAGATCGCTTTGAGGACCTTGTTGAACATCTCGGCGGAGATCGCCAGGGTGCAGGAGAGGACGACCATCGCCCATTCCATCATGGAGAGGCCGAGAATAAAGGAGCAGGTCAGGACGATCGTCAGGCAGAAGATGTGGAAGAAGAAGGCACTGTCACTGCGGATGATTTGCGCGAAGCCTCGTTCCACTTCAATCAAATGTTGTCGCCAATTGGCGCGTTGCTTTACCGTTCGTTCTTCATTCACAAGAGGAGTTGATCGAGTCGGCATGGTTCTGTTCCTGAGTTGATTCGCGCAGTTAATTACCGGACATTCAATAACGAACTTAATTGTGAGCTATACGCATTAAAAGGACCAAGTTTCGGTTCGATCGAGATTCCGAACCCGACGTTGTCCTTGCTTTCATCGACGCTGACTCCAAAGTGAACCAGGAAGTCGGCCCCAACCCGGGTGACGGTGAGTGTCTGCCCGCGGTTTTGTTCTTCCGCGAGGTCGTAAGCCGTTCCCATGGTCGAAATCCATTTGGGGCTCATCACGTAACTGTAACTGGCTGTCAAAATGTGGCTGTCCAAGTCGCCCCCTTTGACTTGCCGGATACCGGCATAAACCGATCCCCGCGTCGAACGCTGACTGAGGACACCGAGACTCCACAATTCTTGACCATCATTGAAGGTGTCATACAGGGCGTCTGCCAGAATGCTGGTTCGCTCACCGACATTCCAGGCGTAGTGACCTGTATACAGGCCGAAGTCATCACCGAAGTTGTCCCGCGTTTCATCCGGGAAGTAGGACACTCCCAGATCAAGTCGCATCCAGTCACGGATACGTTGACGTTCGGGAGGTCCGACTTTGGTTTGTAATCGTTGACGGACGGCCAGGCGTAATACTTGTTGGTCATCGACCAGTTCATGATAAGGTGCAGTGACATCAGAACCGGCGCCACTTCGAATGGCGTAGAAGCGAGGATCAAACTGGAAGGGGAGTACACCGCCAAACGTGTTGGTTAACAATCGTTGGCGGAAGCGTTCCTGGGCATTGTCATCAATTTCGTTGTACTGCGGGATGTCCATATAAGAACGAGAGGCATCGGTGTAGGAGTACTCACCTTCAATGCGAATTTTGTGAGCCAATCCGTTCAGGTTGAAAATGTCGCTACGCACATTGGGGAAGATTCGTGAGAACATCAGGCTGCTACGAATTCCTCCACGTCCCACAAACCGGTCGATCTGATCGCTCGTAATACCGTCTTCCCAATAAGCGGCTTCTCCCATGACGAAGGGGACGAAGTGCACGGGTCCCAAGTCGAAGGGGGCTTCCAGTTGATGCCGTGTCATCAAGACGACTCCGTCGTCATCGGTGATGTAAGGAATCGGAGAGAACAAATCGTTGGGATCGGTGGGAGTATCGGCTGGTTCCAGGTTTGCGTAACCGATCGAGCTATGGCTACTCCAAAACAACCATTCACCCAGAATCGGTTCTCCCAATCCATACAGATCAAGCTTGGGCAACCATTCGGTTGTGTTTTCGAAGTTGTTCACCTGGGGTTGCGCAAGGAAGGACCAGGCCCAGTTTTGATAGTCCTGTTTTCCATAGGCCAACGTTTCGACATCTTTGCCGCGGTCGAATTCTTTTTCGAAGTACTGTTCGAGGAAATTGCGGTCGGACAGATATCCGAATTCGCCAATAATCAGGGCATCATACGGTTCCAATCGCTGCCAGTGGCGCCACTGAAGTCGTCCACGTGTATTGTCTTCTGGTTCAAGATTACGACGGTCTTGTCCCAAATTGTCACGGCCATCGTCATAGACAAAGAAACCAAGTCCTTCGCCATTGAATCGACCGGGAACTCCAAAGAGATCCTGGCCACTATAATCAGTCGAGGTTCCAATGGCAGGGCCTCGGTCTGAGTAATAGTCAGCGAGTAATTCCCAATCGACTCCATCTGGATTGTCCATACCCAGCAGCTTAAACATATCCCACTCAGTTTTGACCTGGGTTCCAAAGATACTGTCCTGCTCGAACGTCACGGATCGAATCGGGATATTTGGATCTTCGGCGGGACCGCTGATCTTGGGAAGATAAAAGATGGGGATGTCGTTTTCCGTGATGGTGAGCGTGTTGTTGAGGCTGGTCACCCACGGCGTTGGTTTGGGGATCGCCATCCCGGTTACGGGATCGATGTCATAGTCTCCCTGACCGAGCCAGGATTGCCCATAGCGGTAATCAAAGAAGATGTCGGATGATCGGAGCCGGTAACCGGGTTCCCCGAATTGACTGGTTGTGGCCCAGGCGTTTTGGGCATGGAAGGAGTCCCGACTCTTTTGGCGAAGTTGTTGCGCCCGGATTCGGATGTCTCCTTGAAGTTCCGGCACAAAAGCGCGCAGTTCGGCGTTCATCATCAACGCCCGATCATCAATTCCGTCATAATAGGCGTGTGTCGCGGTGAGTGTGGTGACTCCGTGACGGACGACGATGTTCCCTTCCATATAAATTTGCAGTGGGGCATCACGTCCGAATTCCTGATCAGGTAGTGGACGGCCTGTACCATCTGATCGAACCCAGATGACCATCCGATCTGCGCTCAGGTCCACGATTCCATATTGTTGGGCATCAAATACGCGGACGGTGACTCCACCGGTGATCAGCCAGATCGTTTCTGGAGGTGTTGTATCGGTCGATTGAATTGAACTGATCGTCGGTTGAACATTGCTTCGACCTTCGATCGTGATATGTTTTCTTAACCCCGAGGCGGGTAATTGAATTCCCTGCCAGGATAATTCCGTCTCCGGATTTTGGACGACTAGCTGGGTTTGTAGTAACCGACTGCGCGGTCCTCCTTCAACCTGTTGCATTGCCTGTTTAAGGAGAGGATCTTCCGGTGCCGGTTCGTTGATGGATTTGTCAACACCGATTGATACTTCCGATTGCGTTCGCATCTGTCGGATAAGGCTCGGTTCGCGTAACGAACGGGATGCCTCTTCCACCTCGACGTTATCTTTAAGAAAGACGGTCAGGTAATGCGTAATCTGGTCACCTGACTTTTCAGACCGTTGCCAGATGACTGCCTGCTGCGAACTTAACGTCGTTGCACCCTGTTGGATAAGGCAGTCGCCGCGGAGAATTTGAATCAGTTGATTCTGCTCAGTCCACTGTTGAGCGAAGCGGGATTGGATGTGAATCGGAGCGCGCACCATGTCGGTCTCGCTCGATTCGTCGGCGCGAAGCGAGGTTGTTACCAGCAGCACCCAGAAGAGCGCCGTGGTCAAATAGCGACATCCATTTCGCGTGATAATGAGTTTGCCCAACACGGATTTACATCACTTGAAGGCCGAGTACGAAGTCCATTCCGCACTCTGAACAGTCCCTCCCCGCTTCCACCCGGAAAAGAACCGGGAAGAGAGCAGATAGACCGCCGGGAGATTAACGGTCGGGGATTATGGCCGCTTTGTCAAATGGTGTCAATGTGGGTCGTAAACGTATAATTGACAATAGGTTATGGGGAAATTGTGTGGCTCGATTCCATGGGCTCGTAAACGCTTCTCAAAACGCTCGATCTCATCCTAAAACTCGGTTGTGGCTGTTCTTGAGCCTATTTAGTAAGGAGAGCGTGGGCCATCAGAGGGTTTGGGGATCAATTTCGGAGTCCAGTTTGATGCTTTTTAAGACGGTCCCACTCGCCAGAAGAGCGAGACAAACTTCGACTGGGGCTCTCATTCTCATATTTGACCAGTAGACGGTATGAATCAGACAGAAGCTGACCATGCAGACCAGTAGTGCCGAAACAAACGTCATCTGCCGCAAGTTCCCTCGGGCATATTTGAACCACATGACAATACCCCATGCGGCGAAAAGGTATATGACCCCAAAGACGGCGGTCGTCCCTCGGTCAAATAGTTTATTCTCAAAGGGAGTTTCATTCGGCTTTAGCGCCCAGAACCGCCGGAGTCGTAACCAGCTCGCTTCCCGAAACTTCGCCGGGTTATTACTAATCCAATCATATGCCTGGTTCTGCATCCAATGATCTCGGGGTATTTCCAGTCTCGCTCTCTCCGGTCCGAGATCCCGTATCATGTCTTGTTCCAGTTGTTCCTGCCATGCTGCCAGGGAATCTCCCTGCCAGATTGTTCCCCAGGGTTGTCGAACGACTTCTTCATAAAACGTGTTATTGTTCCCCAACAACAAAGTATAGCCGCCGTGGGTCGTCATCAAAATTGGGTCTCCCATTGTCAGATAATTTCGTACTCCCCAAGGAGCGACGACGAGCAGGATTCCCAATCCGACAGTGGTCCCTTTTAAGAAACAGAATTGCCTCGCTTTCATCTTCAATATCAGCAGGAATGCTCCTACAAATAATATCAGGTAAAAAGCCCAGATTCCGGGTCGACATAACGCCAGCAATCCACCAATACAACCGAGGAAAAAAAACTCCCGATATTTGGATGAGTTTGAAATTCGTGTCGCTCGAAAGAAACCATAAGCCAAGAGAAAAGTGAACAGCGTTTCGGTCATCAGGCTGACATTCGCATAGATGAGGATCGGGTCGCCCGCCAAGATCAGCGCAGTAAATATTCCTCCAGCACTGTTCGTCAGATTCCAGGCTGCCCGCCCTCCATACCAGACCGTGGCCGTTCCGAGCAGAACTTGAAGAAACCCGATCATCAAGACATTCCCACCCAGCATTAATACTCCTGCATACATCAGAGGAACGAGTGGTGGGCGGAACGAAGTCGGAATCTCGGTTCCCGGTTTGAAGTAGCCTCCACTATCCAGCAACGACTGTGCGTGAGCGAGGTACGCATCGGTATCGACTTCGAGGTGGTCCCGCAGGAAGATCAAGAAAAAAATTCTTCCCACGAGCGCAACGAGACAGATGCGAAACAAAAATCCGCAGTCTGTCCCTTTTTTGATCGCGGTTTTGAAGGAATCAACAAAGGTCACGCAATGAGTTCTCCTCAGAAGAATTTGTACCCGAGTTTGTAACGGCTTTGCGATCAGGCGATTTTGTGCATTAGTCCCTGTCTTCAGGCGGTGGACTGAATTCCAGAAAATCGTACTCCAGGCTTAACCACCTACGAACCCTGGCCACAAAAAACTATCCTAGATATAGAGAAGATCCACAGTGTACGGGGCCGGCGACCAGACTTCACCGGAAAAGCGATTGAAACGAGCCCTAAATCTCTTCCCTTTTCCCACCAAAACGGCTAGATTACTCGACATTGGGACTTCCTGACCTATTGTCAGAAAACCTCCCAACCCTAAATCTATTCGGAGTTTACGACTCCCCCCCGGAGAGATGGCTGAGCGGCCGAAAGCGCTGGATTGCTAATCCAGTGAGTCTCGTAAGAGGCTCCACGAGTTCGAATCTCGTTCTCTCCGCTACATAAGGACTTACGTCGATCGGGCGTTAGTCCTTTTTTCGTAAAATGGCCCGATGTTACCTAAAATGTTACCTAAATCGGAACGCCTTCCTGAAACGCCCTAAATACTGTCTCTGAAACACTTTCCGCGTTGCGTCCGACGTAATATTTCAAAGTCGTCTCAATGCTCTCATGACGCATCATCTGCATCAGGATTTGAGCTGGGACGTGTTGAGACAGCCGTTCACCATAAGAACGCCTCAAATCGTGGGCTG
>JAGQQC010000281.1 GCA_020426395.1 Planctomycetaceae bacterium | reverse complement strand
GAGGTGTTCCAGTAACAACCCAAGTGCTCGATAGACGGCTTCCTGGTGGCGATGATGTCGAAGACTTCCTTCGGACTCGATGGTCTCTTGCTGTAATTCCAATTTTCGCGTGAGAACTGTCCGTGGTTGCTTTTCATCAGACTGGGCAGCGATACCGACCCAGGCGATACCGTCGGTTTCAGTTGGGGCTCCAGGTCCAAGGTCCCCCGTGATGGAGAGAGAAACATCCGCTTCTGCTGTTTTTTCCAGCACTCCGACCGCCATTTGGTCGGCGATGATCGAGCTGACCGGACCAGGATCCTGCAATTTGTCCCGGTCGACATTCAGCCAAACCGCTTTAGTTTCCAAGCGATAAACAACGGCTGAACCACACATCCATTGCGAAGCCCCCGGAATTCGGGCCAGCGTAGCGGCGATCAAACCGGCGGTGCAGCTTTCAGCACAGACCAACTTCAACCGAAGTTCTTGAAGTTTCTGTGCGACCTGAGCAGCCAGTTGATCCAGGTCGGATTGAGTCGTGTTCATACGGTTTTCCAAGTGGAAATAAGTCGTCTGTCAGGTTATCCAGTTTAGTCAGGAAGAGGTCTTCTCAACTACCGGAATGAACCGAAAAATGATCAATTACAGGTGAACCGACGGTTACGAAACAGGTAGAATGGCCCTTTTTGAGTCTGCCCCGGGAATCGTTTTTCTTGCGCGTGCTGACTTCTCACTCCTGTTTCAACGAAAATCGTTCTCTCTGATGAACTGGTTCCTACTTTCCCGGATTCTGGGTCAACTCGGAATTTTGATCGGCTGTTCAATGGTGATCAGTCTTCCCTGGGCCTTTCCCTTTATGGGACAGACCCGGACATTTGAGGCTGCAGGTTTTACCGGACTCCTCCTTTCCATTCTCTGTAGTCTGGTGATTGGAGGAACTCTCTACTGGATTGGCCGGAACGATCACAGCAATATTTTGCGCAAAGAAGCGCTTGCGATTGTGGGCCTGGGTTGGCTGCTGGCGGGGGTTCTGGGGGGGCTTCCCTATCTCTTCTCAGACACCCATCGCTCTCCCGACCAACCCATGACGGCCGTGGATGCTTTCTTTGAATCGGTTTCCGGATTCACAACAACGGGGGCATCGGTTTTGACGCAACTGGAAGATCCCCAGTTAACCGATCCTGAAAGTGAAGAGACCAAGCTGATTCCGCGTTGCATTCTGTTCTGGCGAAGCTTCACCCACTGGTTAGGGGGAATGGGGATTATCGTGCTCTTCGTGGCAATTCTCGGCCAGTTGGGAGCGGGTGGAAAAGCATTGATGCGCCGCGAAGTCCCGGGTCCGATCAACGAAGCTGTTCGACCTCGCGTGCGCGAAACAGCGATGGTGATGTGGGCGATCTACATGTCGCTGACGGCGATCTTTGCTACAGTCTACTTTCTGGAAGGGATGACCGTCTTTGACGCACTCTGCCATACATTCGGGACTTTGGCGACGGGAGGATTCAGTACGTTCAATAGGAGCATCGGCCATTTTCAGTCGCTTACGATTGAGATCACGACCATTATCGGAATGCTGATGGCTGGTACGAACTTTTCCCTATATTACTTTGTCTTCAGGTATTCCAGCCGAAATGAACATCTCAGTCTGCGGCAGCGATTAGCCCCGCTGTTCCATGATCCCGAACTGAAAAGCTATCTCTTTATTCTGTTGGTCGCGACGATTGCTCTTACCTGGTCGTTATGGTCGAACGAGATTTACGAGAGCATCTGGACCTGCATTCGCCATTCATCATTCGTCTCCGTGACGATCATGACGACAACCGGTTATGGAACGGAAAACTTTCATGAATGGAGTCAGTTTGCCAAAGGGTTATTGTTGCTGCTGATGTTCATCGGCGGCTGTGCCGGTTCAACAGCCGGAGGGTTGAAGGTCATTCGATTTTTACTGTTCGCCAAAATTTTGCGATTGGAAATTGAACAGTCATTCCGTCCGAATGTCGTACGGCCTCTGAAAATCTTCGGGGTCTCGGTCGATAAGTCGATGCGGCACGAAGTGATGGTTTATTTCAGTATCATCCTGTTCATTTTTATTTCCAGTTGGATGACACTCTCTGCCATTGAACCCGATGACCAGTGGCAAAAAGGAGATCAAGACGTCAAAGCCGAAAAACTGCTCGACTGTGCGAGTGCGGTGGCCTCCAGTCTGAATAACATCGGCCCAGGGCTGGGCGTGTTAGGCCCTGCTGAAAACTACTCTGGTTTCTCTGAACCCGGGAAATTTCTCTTAACGATTCTGATGTTGCTCGGTCGATTGGAATTGTTCGCCATCCTGGTATTGCTGTTTCCGTCATTCTGGCGAAGCCAGTAATGAGCTTGCGCTATCAGATTCGATTGTGAATCAAATTGAACAGGCAAGGGCGGAGAGACGTCTGGCGGGCGATTTTCGATTACGCGGAGAATTATTTTAAGGGAGAAGCAGTTCCGGCAGGTCGAGCAGGAACAGCTATGGGGAGGGAGAAACGTTGCTGCGATTGATAATGGAATCAGGCACAGGTTCCCATGAATCGGCGGGAGAAGCGGACTTGTCGCCAATAGGCATACCATTCCCGTTTGGCTTTCAGATCTGAAAAGCGTCGTTTTCGTTTTCCGTCCGGCATTGTTCCATCCCCCGTTTAAGGTTTGAAGTTGTGAAGTTGTCCGTCCTTTAACTCCCCGTTTGGCTGTCAAACCCGCCAGCAAATCGGGATAAAATCAGAATTTCGAAAAAAGCCTTGTCTCTACCGAGCAAATCAGGTGTCAGGCAAAGTACAAGGCCAGACAAAAGCAACTGGCATGTCAGATCCGCGAGAAAACCGGACGATCCCCACGAGTTTTCAGAGAATTAGCCTGATCCAGGGTCAATTTGAGGGTTTTCCCTGTCGATTTGCTCTCGAATTCGGCAATTTACGGACCAGCATGGCGGAGAGAATCCTCGACAGTTGGTCTCACAATGATCGCAGCGCAGTCAGATTGAGAACATTTAAGATCTGTTACTGATGAAGAGGGATTGAACAAACTACAAACTTACAACTCCAATTGGCATTCAGACGCAGAAGGAAATCCGCTGCATTGAGTAGAGTGTGCAGTCAGATACTTAGTGATTTACCAAGGTAATTTGGAAAGTAAAAACATCACCCCGGTGGCCACGTTAAATTCCGGCCACCCATCAAGTGCACGTGCAGATGGAAAACCGTCTGGCCCGCGCCTTCGCCGCAGTTGATGATGGTTCGGTAACCGTCGGTCAGGTTTTCCTGTTGGGCGAGTTTCTGCGCGACGACGAAGAGATGCCCCATCAGTTGCTCGTCTTCAGGGGTGAGGTCATCGATCGACGCGATCTCCTTGCGGGGGATAATGAGGATATGCGTCGGAGCTTGCGGGTTAACATCTCGGAAGGCGAGCGAGTGATCGTCTTCATACACGATGTCCGCCGGGATCTCTCCGTCGATGATTTTTTTGAAGATCGTTTTTTCCGTCATGAAGGTTCTCCTTACTTTATTTCATCAGTTTTTTCATCTGGGCCCAGGTTCGCGTATTGGCCACATCTGCTTTGGTCAAACCGGCACGCCGAGCTTGATAGACTCCATACTGTCGCACATTAAAACCTTCAGGTGAATGCGCATCGGTATTGATGACAATCGGAATCCCTAACTCTTTCGCCGCCGCCGCATGCACTTCGTTCAGGTCGAGACGGCTGAAGTGAGCATTGATTTCCAGGAGCGTTCCATGATCGGCCGCTGCTTTGAGAAATTCGTCCATATCGATATCCGCTCCCGGACGTTTCAAAATCAATCGGCCGGTTGGATGACCAATCATGTGCACGTACGGGTTCGTAATCGCCGTCATCAATCGTTTCATGATCTGTTTACGGGGTTGTTTTAATCCGTAATGCAGAACGGCAATGACCCAGTCCCCCTGCTTAAGAACATCGTCTTCCAGATCCAGCGTTCCATCTTCGAGGATATCGCATTCGATCCCCTTCAGAATTTCGATCCCTTGTGTTGCTTCATTAATGCGCTCGATTTCTGCCCAATGTTTGAGGAGCCGTTTTCCATCGAGTCCGTTCGCCATTGTCACCCGTTTGCTGTGATCTGTAATGGCGATGTATTTGAGTCCCTGTTTTTTCGCCGCGGCGGCCATTTCTTCAATGCTGGCCGTTCCGTCAGAAGCGGTGGTGTGCATGTGCAGATCCCCCTTGATGTCTTCCAGCTCTAGCAGCTCCGGCAGGTTATCTTCTTCGGCGAGTTTGAACTCGATTCGGCTTTCGCGTAGTTCCGGTGGGATCCAGGCTAAATCGAGCGTCTTGTAAACTTCCTCCTCCGTCTTTCCTGCAACCAGCTTTTCTCCTTGGTAAAGACCGTACTCATTCAGTTTAAGGTCCCGGTCCTGTGCCCTGCGTCGCAAGACGATATTGTGTTCCTTGGAACCAGTGAAATAAACCAGGGCTGCTCCGTAAGATTCTGCGGGGACGACCCGCAGGTCGAGTTCAATTCCGTTGGTTAACCTTACACGCTGTTTTGTCTCTCCCCGGGCGAGAACTTTTTCGACCAGATCATGGTCCGCAAGGGCGTCCATCGCTTCTTCCGAATCCGAAGCGGTGACGAGCAAATCGAGATCACCCACGGTTTCCTTCCGACGTCGACAGCTTCCCGCCACTTCCGCCTGTTGGACCGATTTCAGTTTGAGGAGGTCTTCCCGGATTTCATCCGCGTAGGCTTTCGCTTCAGCCAGATAAAACCGACGGTTGGTGAGATCGAGCGTGTCGATCCCTTCAATAATCGTCTCTTCCGTCTTCTTGCCGAAGCCTTTGAGCTTGGCAATATCGCCCCGTTCGGCTGCTTCTTTAAGTTGTTCCAGCGATTCCAGTTTGAGGTCGTGATAAAAGGTACTGACCTTCTTGGGGCCAATGCCGGGAATCCGTAGCATCTCGACTACGCCATCGGGGATTTTCGAGCGCATCTCAGTCAGTTGAGGAAGTTCGCCCGTCTGAACGATGATAATAATTTTCTCGGCGAGATCTTTGCCGATGCCTGTAAGCTCCGTGAGATCGTCACCCTCTTCCACCATGCTGGTCAAATCAGCATTGGTTGATTCAAGTGTGCGGGCCCCGTTCCGGTAAGCGCGGACCCGGAACGGATTCGCCCCATCAATTTCCAGCAGGTCCGCGAGTTCATTAAAGAAAGCGGCGATTTCCGAGTTACGCATGAAACCAATATCCAGCCAAGAACAAAGGGTTAACGTTGGGTTATCCCCTGAAGAAACGAACATGCATCATCCTTGCGCCCTGTCTAGTCTGTCAACTGCACGAACGAACTTGCAAGAAGATGTCTGTGAGGTGGTAGAATTGCGGTGCTGGTTTCGGTTAGATTAGACAGAATCAAAATCACCTCTCAATCATTTCTTAGGCTCACATATCATGTCGATCGAATCTTCTCAGCAAACGACAGGAGCGAGTTCTCCTGATCTGTCCCCCGCTCTGTTACTTCTGGTGACCTTGGTTCTCTGTAGCCTCGCTGGTGCGATGGCCTGGGGGATCCGGGGGCAGTATGGACATGAAACCGGCGCGATGATGTTCGGCCCGCTGGTCGGCTTTACGCTGATCATGCTGTATCTATCCCGCTCCCGTTCGTTAAAGGGGGCCCGGGCGGTGGCGCTGTTATCCATGGCGGTTGGGATTGGGGGATCGATGTCCTACGGAGAGACCGTAGGATTGACCCACGACATCGGTGTGCATGGTACTTATGTGGGAGATGTTGTCCGGGAAGATGGAACGATTCAACACAAGTACGAACGCGAACCTGGCCAATGGAACAGGAAGGCCTATTGGTGGGGCATGCTGGGACTGGCCGTTAAGGGAGGTTTGTGGATCGGGTTTGCCGGGTTGTTCCTGGGAGTCGGATTAGGAGGCAAACAGTATCAACCGGTGGAATTGTTGTTCCTGATGTTAGCTGCAGTGCTGCTGCTCATTGTCGGGATCTGGTTATTGAATTCCCCGTTTGAGCCGGGAGAGCGAATTTTGCCGAAGATCTACTTCTCTGATCACTGGCAATGGGAACCGGAATGGGAGGTGGAGCCCCGGCCTGAAAACTGGGGAGGGATTTTGCTCGCGTTTCTCGGGTTCATGTCCTATCTCCAGTTCGTCAAAA
>JAGQQC010000280.1 GCA_020426395.1 Planctomycetaceae bacterium | reverse complement strand
ACCGTTTATAAAACGGCCCTGCGCCTCTGGAAACAACAGCAACCCACCGACATCCGCCGCGTGGCGTAAGTGATTTGGTTAACCACGAAATACACGACAAAAAGAGATGGGGCATCGTGTATTGAATGGTTATCGAAAATCTGTGTTTATTTGTGTTCATCTGTGGTTCCAACTGAGAAACTTCCATGCACATCGCACTTGTCAAAGGCCGGTATTCTCTGCGGCATGGGGGGTCGGAACGGTATTGCGTGAACCTTTCGCGACAGCTCAAGAAACGGGGGCACGATGTTTCCGTGATTGGGCATACGATCGATGAAGAGTTGCAGAACGAAGTCGAGTTCATCCCCGTGAAACGGAACATGTTGATGTCCTCGGTGAAGAATCGTTCCTTCGCCGAGAACTGCGAAAAAGAAGTCAAAAATCGCCGATTTGATCTGGTTTACGGAATCGGCCGCGCCTTCGGGTTAGACGCCGTACGGGTGACCGAAAGGTTGCAATCTCATTGGTTGAAAGTGAATTACAAACCACATTGGCGGTATCAATTGCAGTCCTGGAATCCCCGGCATCGTACTCTCATTGAAATGGAACGGCAGATCTACCAGTCGCCGCAGACAAAGCGGATTGTTACGCAGTCACAACTTGATCGCCGGCTTGTCATGGAGAATTACCATATTCCGGAAGAGAAAATCCGCATCGTGTACAACGGAGTTGATCTTCAGCAGTTCAATCTGGATCAGCGCAAAGAACGCGAACCGATTCGAGAAGAACTGGGACTGGCTTCGGATCAGCGGTTGATGATTTTTGCCTCCATGGATTTTCCGGGGAAGGGGCTGAAGTATATTCTGCAAGCGTTGTCTCAAATGCAGGAACAGAGTGTCGTGCTGGCGGTGCTGGGTAACGGTCCGATTGGTCAGTACCAGGGGATCGCCAGGGAACTGAATATTGAGGGTCGCGTACAATTTCTCGGGCGTCGGACCGACATTCAGCGATTCTATGGGGCAGGGGATCTGTTTATTCTGCCGACGGCTTATGAGCCCTTCCCGAACGTGAATCTGGAAGCGATGGCCTGTGGGTTACCTGTGTTGACGACGAATACCTCGGGTGGAGCGGATATTATTCGCGAGGAAGAAAATGGCTATCTCATCACAGCGATTGATGCTGTAGGAGAGATGATCGAACTGCTCGATTCTCATTTCTCCAAATCCGATACAGACCTGGAAATGATGCGGGCGAATTGCTGGGCGACGGCAGAACAAATGCCCGTGGAGAAGAATGTCGAACGAACACTCGAAGTCTTTGAGGAAGTGCTCCATGAGAAGTTTCGAGTTTGATATCTGGGACGCAGGCCGGATCCAGGTGAATCGAGAATTTTCTGAGATTCTCCGACGAAATGAGCTGACGACGTTTGATTCGTTGATGAATTACACCGGTGGCAAAACGGCCAAGGATGTTTTGCAGGAACGGGTGACGACACGGATTGATCTCGAATCCGAGGATGGAAAGAACCGGTCATTTTATATCAAGCGGCACACCCCTGCTCCGGTAAAGGAATATCTCAAGGCGTGGAGCCGGTTTCGCAAACCGTTGTTAAGTGCCCGATATGAATGGGAGGCGATCCTCAATTTTCACGGGGTGGGAATCTCGACGATGATTCCCGTCGCGTTTGGGGAGCAAGGGCGATATTCCTTTCTGGTGACCGAATCGCTTGAAGAGTGTTGGAAACTTTCGCACTGGGTCAAAGACCATCAGGAAAAAGAGGATTTGCTGGAGCCTGTCGTGAAGCAGGTTGCTGAAATTACCCGCAAAATGCATGAGGCGGGGATGCATCATCAGGATTATTATCTGGGACATCTATTACTGGCGAAGAACGTGGCGCCACAAAAAATTCACGTGATCGATCTGGGGCGCGTGTTGAAACGTCCGAAGTTGCATTCACGTTGGATCGTGAAAGACCTGGCTCAGCTTAATTACTCGGCCCGCATGTTGGAATCGAAATATCAGAATCTATTTTTGGAGCATTATTTTCAGCAGCCCAAATCGAAGTGTGACCGAGGGCTCTTGAATCGGATCGAACGCAAGACGGCACAGATTGCCCGACACTCGCAGCGACACGCACTTTGATTGAAAAGAGTAGCCCAGACAATCTCTTTAGAGTTGTCTGGGGGCCGCAGGCATAAGCGGAAAATGTTCCTGCGGGACGAACGGTCGTTTCGTGTATGAATAAATTAAAGAAGCGATTCCGGTTTTCACTGCGTTCAATGTCCGCTTGACGCTACGCGATCCCGACAACATTTCGTGATTGTCGGGACTACCCCTCCTGGGTATCAACGGTTTCAATCAGCCATGAAGTAAGAGCGGAGCGAACGGACCAGTTCGCGGACTTTGTATTCATAACCGGTTTTATTCCGGACCCAGCCCACAGGTCGAATACAGGTGTTAATATGGCAGCGACGGGCTGTGGAATGTGATTGGGAACTGTCAACAGGAGTAATCGTCAGTTCGATTTCAATTGGACGATCATATTCACAACCGGCCCAGCTTGGGATGAAACGTCGGCGTCCGACTTTCATCAGCACGCGGTTTTCATCCACTCGGACTAATGAGGCATTCAGATCCGAGATGAACGCTCCCAGTTTGTAGACCAGCATGTCACCAATCAGACAGGCGTTGAATTCACTAACCAAGTGCAAGGGCTGCTCTTCGCTGAGCGGAGTTAGGTATACGTCATCCTCAAGACCAAATTCGGAGTGGGATGTTGCGTTGTCGATGGTATGCGGATGCTGAAACATGAAGGCATTCCTCGATTCAGGAAGTGAGGTCAACTTGGGGGACACCCTAAAGTTGAGCCTGTGGAGGATTTTCCGATCGGCCTGTTTGTTAGCTGCCGAAATCGAAAAGGACGATGGCTATTATCGCGATTCGTGTGCCAGAACGAATTGCGTTTTTCAGTTCAGCCGAGAAGTGGCCTGAAACAGCGGTGTTTCCACGATTTGAAAGCAATGAATTACGTTGCCGCCGAATTTCCAATGCGTATGGATGTTTCCTCTGGTCAACATTACCAGTCGCGTGATGTGGTGTTTACGAAACATTCGCCAAGGTGAGGGCTGGCAGGCCGGACAGGGGGAAATTATTACCGGGGTCCGACATAAACATGAAAAACAGTGTGGGAGTACAGAGACCGTGGCAGGACGTCGTGATCAGTGGTGGGGATTTAGGGGCGGCAATGCAGAATATGCCGAAACCGGGCACGTGACTTGCTTTAGAGGTATTAAGCGAGGATTTCGCCTGTTTTGAGGGAGTGTCAAGATTTAGTGAACATTGTCTCTCTATAGAGTGTAAATTCTCTAAATCTCTTTACCTGACTAACTTCGTGGGTTAATCTAGTGGGAACTTTCCTGATGAATCATCTGGGGAACTGGTTTTGTTCCCTCCCGCCTTCGATTCATCCTGAGCGAGAATTTCCTCCAGCGTCCTACCTAGATTAAGCCTACCGAGTTCGTACCTGGTGAAGATACAGGTTCTACCTTAGAGAAACCTTCATCCTTTTCTTCATTTGAGCGGTATCCAAGATCTGTTTTCAACAAGCTGATTCCAGATTTTCCGAACCGTTTTAGGTATGACTTTTTCCGAAAAGGTACATTCCACCTGAAACAATTCCATTCGATGAATACGACTGTTGAGTATCAAGAGCTATCTGTCTATTTGATGTCATCTCGGTCGTTGCGAATTTCATCTGATGGTTACAACGTCACACTCGAGTTGATCGATCTGTTTGACTGATTTGAGAACAGGCATCAACCGACAGGAACTTAACCTTATGACTTCAGCAACTCATTTTTCTTCTCGTCACAATCAACTTTATGTGGTTGCAGGGATTTGCCTGTGCCTTGGTTTGTGGTTGAGCCCTGTTTCCAGTGCCCATGGACAGGAACCTGCCAGCGACACGACTGCTTCGGTCGATCCTGGCTTTGCTGTCCCCTATGCCCGTTTGGGGGATCCGGCGATTCAATCAGCGTTGGGTCTTTCAGATGAGCAGAAAGCCAAAATTGCCGAGTTGTTAAAGTCACGTGCAGAATCGGTTGTTGCCGCAGCTCCGGATGCCCGAGAAGGGATTATCAGTGAAAGCGATGCGAAACTGAAGGAAGCTCTCACTTCAGAGCAAGTTAACCAGTTCGTCAATTTGGTTCAGCCAAAAATCCGGTTCAACTTCAAATACTCACGCTGGTCGGATGTGTTGGAGTGGTTTGCTGATCAAGCTGGGCTCTCATTAGTGATTGATGCACCCCCCGCAGGAACGTTTAACTATCGCGATAGTCGGGAGTACACTCCCAGCGAAGCGATTGACAAGATGAACAGTTGGCTGGCGACCAAGGATTATACCTTGATTCGTCGTGACAGCATGTTGATGGTGATCGATCTTTCTGAAGGGTTGCCGAAGGAGTTGATTCCCAAAGTTACACCGGAAGAATTGAAAGATCGGGGACGTTATGAGTTCGCTACGACGGTCTTTCCTCTGGAAGGTCGAGTTCCCACGGATGTTGAAACCGAAGTGAAACCGTTACTCGGCCCGCATGGTGAAAGCTCTCTGTTACCGAAAACGGCTCAGATTATCGTCATGGATCAGGTGAAGAACCTATTAGCGATTCAGGAATTGATTAAGAATATTCCTGTTCCAGCACCTCCCAAGAAGCCTGATCCCAAACCGGAGCCTCCGAAGCCGGAACTTCGATTCTATCCGGCAGAGAATTTCGATGCTGCTGCGGCCATCGAAACAATGAAGAAATTGGTTGCCGGGGCGACATACGTTGCCGATTCTAAAGCGAACCGGATCAATGTATATGCGACTCCGCCTGAGCATGATGCGATTGCCAAGATTGTTGAGCAGATTAAAGCGGATGCTGCCCCTGGAGAGAGTGCGACCCTTGAGGTCTATCCTGTGAAAACACAAAGTGCCCCCGAGTTATTGGCGGCGGTGCAACTGGCTGTTCCCGAAATCCAAGTACGCCACGATACCGTTGAGCAACAGCTCGTTGTCTTTGGAACACCCGATCAACAAGCGAAAGTCTCAGCCGTTCTTGAGAAACTGAGTGTTGGGGGAACTTCGAAAAGTGGAGACCGCCAGATTGAGGTCTATCGTCTGAAAAACATCGAACGGTCTACCGCTATTGAGCTTTTGAAACAAATTCTGCCGCGAGTCAATTTTACTTCAGACGAACGTCAGAATGCGATTGTCGCGGTTGGTTCTCTGGAAGACCATGAGGCCATTAAACAAGTTCTGAACCAGCTTCAGGAAGGCCCTGTTAACCAGAACAATCTGAAAACCTATGAACTGAAACAGACTCCTTCACCGACTTTGGTGACGACATTACAACAGTTGGCGCCGGGAGCAAAGATTACTCTCGAAGGAAAAAAACTGGTCGTCATTGCAGAGGATGAGTTGCAGGCCGAGATTGCGGCGGCTTTGGAACAGATTGATGTACCGGATAATTCCCGGCAGGTACTGAAGTTCTATGGTATCGGTTCACTCGATTCGACGGTTGTGATCACAAATCTTCAGCAATTATTACCAACGGTGCGCATGAGCTGGGATGCTGAAACCAAACAAATAATCGCCTTTGTGACACCTGATGAACATGTGCAGATGCAAAATGCCTTGGATGAATGGTCGAATCTTTCTGAAGAACGTCCGAGTCGTCAAATCGAAATCATTCGTCTGGAACGCGCCGAACCCTCTACGTCGATGACTGTTTTACAAGGGCTTTTCAAGCAAGCCCAGTTCATGGTCGATCCGGGTCGTCGCGGTTTGATCGTGACTGCCGATCTTGATGATTTGAATGCGATCAAGGCGGTCGTGGAACAGCTTGATCAGGAGGAACCTTTCAAGGAATCCCCCGATCTGCAATTTCACACGGTACCGGAGAAGCTGCAACCGAATTTTCTCAGCCTGCTACAGGAAATGACCCCGGGATCAAAAATTACACATGACTCTCCCAACCAACGATTGGCTGTCATTGCGAAATCGAAGGATCAGCAGAAAGTCAAAGAGAACATCGAAAAGCTGCTGGCCGGTACGGAAGAACAGGGAGAAAACGTGCTACGCAGTTATGCGGTGAATTCAATTCAGAAGCAACAGTTTCAAACGCTGCTCCCAACGTTACAAGTTGAT
>JAGQQC010000027.1 GCA_020426395.1 Planctomycetaceae bacterium | reverse complement strand
TCACGCTCATCAAAACCCTCGAACAGTTCAGCGACCGCTTGCTGGCCCGAGGGATTCCGCATCTTTGTTATCACGGAGATTTAGAACGCAAACACCGACGACGGGTACAACGGGAGTTTATGGAGAACCCGAAATCACTCGTACTGGCCACGAATGCGTTTGGAATGGGAATCGATAAAGAAGACATCCGCTTTGTGCTCCACGCCGACTTACCCGGTTCCATGGAAGCCTATTATCAGGAGATTGGTCGAGCGGGACGAGATGGTCTGGATGCGGATTGTCTGCTGCTCTATGAAGAGCGCGACTTGGCGACTCAGATGGAATTCTTACGGTGGAGTAATCCGGACGCCGATTATTACGAGCGGGTCTATGACCTCATTCAGCATGAGACAGAAAAGTTGGATGCCTATGGTCTCGACTGGTTGCGGGAAGAGCTACACGGACGGAAGAAGCATGATTTCCGTCTGGAGACCGTTCTGTCTTTGCTTGATCGCTATAACGTAATTACTGGAGATGCCAACCGGGGAACTTTGCGTGTTTGCGGGGAACTTCCCCCTGCCCTGCGAAATGAAGAACGTTTGTCCGCAAAGTTACAGCGAGATCAGTTAAAGCTACTCGCCCTGGTGCAATATGTTCAATGTGAAGGGGATCGAAAAGAATACATCCATCATTACTTCGGCCTGCCCTACCCCGATTCTTTCGGGGGTTAACTCAGCAGGCAGCGATCAGTGCGACTATCGTTTCAAAAACCGCCTGAGCCCGGTTTGAAAGAAAAAGTCTCCTTCAAACCGGGGCAGGAAATGAAACGAGTTGCTTCTCGAAAAGCTTATGACCAGAAGGGGTACCGCTGAGTCATGCAGATGATTGCAACAATGCTTGAAAGAGCAATCAGCACCGTGTTCACGACTTGACTTTCTTTACGCAAGAAAAGGTTTTCTGATTTCTCGGGCATTTTCTCAGTGTATTCGCTGAAATAGAACATCGTGTTCCCCAACAGGAACAGGATGAAGAAGGTTCGCAGCAAGCTTTGGGGAAGAATGAAGCTGCTGATTAACAGGATGCCCACACAGGTCAACCGAATGATCATACTAAGGTTGTTTTTTGAGACATTGACCGATTCTTCAACGGTTGTTTCGTGATTCTGGATTGAGGTTTCCATTTCATTTCCTTTTTGACTGATACTGATTAGAGGGAAGGCGGCAAAGCGAGAAACCGACGGAAACACACTCGGTGTCTTCACTTCGGGAATGATGCTTTTCAGAAACATAGTTCACTTTTGGAAATGTGAAGAAGATTTTTCGAAACTTCACAAAAAAACGATAAATACCCCCGGCTTCGCAACAGCTTAATCTGCCTGCACTTGCATCAGTGAGGGGAACCTGCTTTGATTGAAGATGGCAGTAAGGGAGGTGTGTAATGAAGATGCCGGTTGTGCCGGTTGTGCCGGTTGTGCCCCAAACTCCTCTTTGGTTAATAACAGGCCGCCCCTGATTCCTTCATCTTAGATATTTCGCCAAGGTACTGACTCATGCGATTGATCTGGCTTTGTTCATTGTTCCTCTTATTTTCTCCCGAGTTTCTTCAGGCAGCGGAAGATGTTTTATACGACAGTCGTCCGCACCCTGAATTGGTTTCAGAAGTCGAAGCGGGCCGTCGTGAAACAGCCAATGCAGGCTGGTGGGGATTCGATCCAGTCGATAGCACTGAAATTCTTCAGGCGGCTATCAATTCACCCGCCAAAAAACTAGTTGTTCCTAACCTGGGTGATGCCTGGATTGTGCGACCGATGACCCTTCGGAGTAATCTCGAAATCATCTTTGAACCTGGGACCTTAGTACTGGCCAAACGCGGAGAGTTCAGAGGTGGGGGCGATTCCCTGTTCACCGCCCGCGAAGCAGAGAATCTCACGATCCGGGGTTACGGAGCTACTTGGCGAATGTGGAAACGAGATTACCAGCAGCCTCCTTACGATAAGGCGGAATGGCGAATGGGTCTTTCCTTGCGAGGGTGTCAGAATGTGCTCGTGGAAGGTTTACAGATTGAAAGTAGCGGAGGCGACGGGATCTATATTGACGGAGGAGGCAAGCTTCGTTGGTGTGATAATGTGACTGTTCGGAATTGTGTCTGTCTGGATCATCATCGTCAGGGAATGAGTGTCATCAGTGCCCAGAACCTGTTGATCGAAAATTGTCTCTTCGCAGAGACTGGGGGAACAGCTCCTGAAGCGGGTATCGACTTTGAACCGGATGGGGCCGATCAACGTTTTGTGAACTGCGTTGTTCGCAATTGTATTTTTCAGAACAACAGTGGCCATGAAATCCTGGTTTATTTGAAACCGATGACCAAAGAAACCGAACCCGTTTCCATCCGATTTGAAAATTGTGTCTCTCGTATGGGGGAAGCAGGCATGGAAAAATCAGCCTTCACCGATCCGGAGATGACGGGCTGGGCCGGTATCGCTGTGGGAGCCATCAAAGATGACGGTCCACAAGGAAAAATTGAATTCATTAACTGCTCCACAGAAAACACCGGAAAAGAAGGTATTAAAGTCTTCGATAAATCAGCAGATAGTGCAGAGGTCATTTTTCAGAACTGCAACATCAAGAATAGTTGGGTCTCCCGCCATCAGCAATTTGGAGGTCCGCGCGTTCCGATTCTGATTCAAGTACGACGTCCAGCCTATACAGAGCGTCCTGGTGGAATCAAATTCCTCCAATGTCAGGTGAACGACAATATCTGGGCGCCTGCCGTCCGCTTTGACCAGGAGCGAAGTTACTACGGACTCTACGATGTCGAAGGGACGATTTACGTACGTAGTCCGCAGGGACCGGAATCTCTGTTGGGAGAAGATTTGCATCATGTCGATCTGAATCTGATTGACGCACGCACGACGAAACCGGAGGAAAAGCCTTAATCCCTCTCATTAAGCGTTTCCACTTACGAATTCTTCAAACATAAAAGGAGGAACGACAATGAGTACTAAACCATTGGAAGGTTACCGCATTCTGATTTTTGTTGGAGATGACTACGAAGATCTCGAACTCTGGTATCCCAAATTACGACTCGAAGAGGCAGGAGCCCATGTCACACTTGCCGGTGAAGAAAGAGAAAAGCAATACAGTGGCAAGCATGGTTATCCGGCGGTGAGTGATGGTCTGATTGCCGAAATGGAAGAAGCCGATTTCCATGGGGTCGTCTGCGCTGGGGGGTGGATGCCCGATAAACTTCGGCGCAATCCGAAAGTCCTGTCACTCCTTAAACAGTTTCACGCTTCGCAAAAAATGATCGCCGCCATCTGTCACGGAGGCTGGATGCCGATTTCCGCAGGCATCTACCATGGCGCGGCGGTGACTGGATCCCCCGGAATTAAAGACGATCTCATCAACGCAGGAGCAAAGTGGGAGGACAAATCGGTTGTCGTGGACCGGCATTTTGTCAGTAGCCGTCGACCGGGCGATTTGCCTGACTTCTGCATCGGAATGCTACACGTCCTCCAAGATCAGCCAATTGCTTAAATTCGGGTGAACAACCTGAATCACCACTGAGCCAGCCCGGTTGACCGTTTATACTCAGAAAGGTCAGCTGTGAGACTGCAGCGATCTCATTATCATCTGTTACATTTAATCGGATTTCGACCAGATATGAAAAACTTGACTTCAGGAATCTTGCTTATGGTGATCGCGATGATTGCCAGTTCGGGGTTGAATACAAAATCTCTGCACGCAGCGGAAATCGTCGCCCATCGGGGAGCCTCTCATGATGCGCCCGAAAACACACTCGCATCCGTCAATCTCGCCTGGGAAAAAAATACGGACGCGGTCGAGATCGATATCTATCTATCTAAAGATAATCAGATCGTCGCCTTTCACGACAAAACCACGAAGCGCACGGGGGGTGGTCAAGACATTCCCATCGTCGAACAGACACTCGCTGAACTCAAAAAACTGGATGCTGGAAGTTGGAAATCCCCGAAATACAAAGGCGAACCGATTCCGACTTTGCTGGAAGTTCTACCAACGATCCCGGAAGGAAAACGGCTATTCATCGAAGTCAAATGCGGTCCGGAGATCGTCCCGTTTCTTCAGGCCGATCTCGCCAAAGGAGGTAAGGCTACGGAGCAAACCTGTGTGATCAGTTTCAACAGCGATGTTTGCCGTGAAGTAAAACAGACCATGCCGGAACTCAAAGTCTATTGGCTGGCCGGACAACGGAAGGACAAAGAAACGGGCAACTGGGAACCGGCACTCAACGAACTCATTGCCAAAGCCCAATCGATTCACGCGGACGGGCTGGATGTCCGCGCCCATGAGGATCTGGATGCCAATTATGTCAGCCAGGTGAAAGCGGCTGGATTGGGACTCTATTGCTACACGGTCAACAATCCCACGGAAGCAAAACGACTGGCCGCAGCCGGAATCGACGGGATCACTACCGACCGCCCCGCCTTCATTCGAAAAGCGATCGGAAAATAAACGAATCTTTTCTTTAATCCACCATTGATCAATAAACCCAGAATGCTAAAATAAAAGCATTCTGGGTTTTTCTGTAACCTTCCCTATCATCACCTCTCAGTCAATTCAATCAGACCAATTTTCTGTTTTAACTGGTCTTACGTCTGGTCGAATCTTGAATTGACCTTCAAGGACGTTCCCCATGCGGAACCAGATTGTTCGTTCGCTTGGTATCGGGGCCATGGTTTTTTTCTGGACTCCCCTCCTCCACGCCGGGATGCCTAGCGTCAGCCTTACGGAATACGGTCAACATCGTGTCTCAACCTATTCATTCTTTATCGTCGGTTTCCTGATCTCCGCCTGGATTATTAAAACGGTCTGGAACAGCCTGCAAGCAGATTTCGTAAAACTTCCCCGGCTGACCTACAAGTCTTCCCTGCTCATCACCACGATCTGGGGACTTCTGTTCGTGCTGGTGCTGACGATGATTTCCGGTGCCCGGGAACTGATGACTCCCCAGGCGTGGGAACGTTCGGGGGCGCTCTACAAGATTAAAGAACCTACCGTCGAACAAATCACTCCCGAGCAGGAACAATCGACGCGCGAAGCTCGCCGTCTCAAGCTTGAGCGGTTACAGGGACAATTATGGATCTACGCCCTTCAGCATGGAGGCCAGTTTCCCAGTACAATTGAAGAATCGGGGTTGGCCGAGGAATACTGGACCGTCCCCGAACAATTCCAGATTCGCTACCTCTATCGCCCTGATTTGCAGGCTGACATTTCTTCCGCGTTCGTTCCCCTGGTGATCGAACCGGACATCGTGGGAACGACCCGCTATGTCTTGTTTACCGACGGTTCCATCGCCCCACTTTCGTCGGAGCAAATTAGTGCGCTTCTCCCGACACTGGAAGCGGAGGCTAATGATGAGTGAAAAGCAAGCCACCGCCATCTCGTACATCAGTATTGTGGTGGTTATCGCACTGGTAGGATTCCTGTTGCTCGGCATTCTCGTTGCAACCGGTCTAGGAGTTTTGGCCGAAGTTATTTTCGGCCTGCTGTTCGGCTGGCTGTTGTTCCTGATTCAAAATCTTTTCTACGTTGAATGGAATATCGGAGGTCTGCTCACAGGATTATTCTCGCTCGTGATCTTCATCGGCGTCTTACACTATTTGGCAAGTCGTGGCGTCAGTCATGTATCAACGCAGCGTTGGAAATGGAAACATACACTGTTATGTACGCTTTTGGTGGTGGTCTCTTTCCTTGCCGGTTTCAGCATCGTCGGTCTCACCAAAATCACGATCTGGTCGACGCAAGATGAACGCTCCTGGATTGGTATGCAGGGTTTACCATCACCCGTGCGTCGTGGATTAAAAACGCTCGGAATTGCCAGTCACCAATACGCAGACGAACATAATCAATTTCCGACATACTCCGCTCTTCAGGACTCAAATAAGGCCGTTCATAGTTGGCAGACACATTTGCTTCCGTATTTGGAGCAGGAAACGATAGCTCAACAGATTGAGCACGAGCTTCCCTGGGATCACCCACAGAATTACAAAGCCTTTTCGACAGCCGTTCCACAGTTCATTCCATCCTACCACGGCCAATTACGATTTCACCCCGAGAACGGTTACGCGCTCACTCAGTACGCGGCGAATACAAAGTTATTCGCGACCTCGGAACGGTGGGATTTGGATAAAATTAGTTACAACGACGGCCAGTCGAACACACTGTTGCTGGGACAGATCAGTGAGAAGCTTCCTCCCTGGGGCAAGCCGGGCAACTGGCGCGATCCTTCGCTGGGGATCAATAAATCTCCTCACGGTTTCGGAAGCCCCGATCAAAGAGGAGCCTTCTTTCTAATGGCCGATGGTTCGGTTCAATGGTTTCGCTCTGACTTGAACCCTGAAATACTGAAAGCCCTCAGTACTCCCAATGGAGGCGAACCGCTCGACTTTTCGGAGATGATGCAATGAAACAGAAACGCCTTCACCAGCATAATCAACATCCAGGCCGAACCGGGTTCACGAAACTGGAGTTTCTAATCGTATTGATCATTCTTATCCCGCTCTGGAGTTTCGTAACGGGGATGCTCGTCCCTTTGCAGTTCATTTATTACCTGGTGACGGGCTGGATTTTTTACCTGTACGACAATTACTCCGCCTTCACTTGGAATAGTGAAACGCTTTACATGGGGGTCGGCGCTTTTGCCCTGTACGGTTTGTTAATTCATCTCGTCGGTCGTCGTTGGCGGCGCACAGACACAGATCACCCGTGGACCTGGAATCTGACGGGAAAGGTTCTGATTCTCTCCACCTTCGCGTTCGTTGCGTCCATCACGATTGTAAGCTTGACTCATCTGACGATCTGGGCATACGGGGATGATCATGCCTGGGTTCAGCATCGTAATGCGCAGGCCTCAAGGCGACGAACAGAGGATGGTATTAATTTGAATCAATTCGGAATTGCACAGCATACATTCTGTACTGAGCATAAGGAGATTTTAACTTACAGCAAAATGAACGAATTGAATATCTCCCATCACAGTTGGCAGACGCATTTACTCCCTCTCATGGAACAGAACGTACTTTATGAACAAATCGAATTAGACAAACCCTGGAATGCGGAAGAAAACAAACCTGTTTTTCAGACGGAAGTCAGAACGTTCCTCACGCCTGGAGACTTACCCAGTACTGACCCCGAGACAGGTTACGCACTGACTTCTTACGCCGGGAATGCCCATATCTTTGCCGCGGGCAAACCCATGACGTTCGATGAAATCACCGCAGCGGACGGGACCTCCAATACCATCCTGACTGGCGATATCATTCAGAACCTTCCTCCGTGGGGAAAACCGGGCAACTGGCGCGACCCGGCTCTCGGAATCAACAAATCCCCCCACGGCTTCGGCAGCTCCTGGAACGGCGGCGCCTACTTTCTCATGGCCGATGGTTCTGTCCAATGGTTTGCAAATGACATCGACCCCCAAATCCTCAAAGCCCTCAGCACCCCGAACGGGGGTGAACTGGTTCTCTCCAGCGATTAATTCTCACGGAAAAAATTTTAGGATATCCTCCGGAATGCAATTGACTTGGCAATGTAAAGTGATTTGTAGTCACCTCCGACTTGAGTGTTCCTTATCCCCATCGCCGCCCCCTATTGTTGCTGGAGTGCCCAATGCCGATCTTGAATGCGCTGCGTGAACTAGACCAGATTCTCCGCGGCGAAAAAACAAAACCAGAGGCGCTCCAGAAGGCGAGTTTGGAAATCTCGCTGAGGCAGATCCTGGTGATGATTATCCTGCTGGGAATGCTCTACGGGCTTTGCATGAGCGTTTTTTCGATGACGCAGGATTACCCCGGTCACGAATTCCAGATCGTCGCGTCGATGATCAAGGTCCCCGCTCTGTTTCTACTGACGCTATTGATTACCTTCCCCTCGCTGTATGTCTTCAACGCCCTCGTCGGTTCCCGGTTTGGAGTTGTCGAACTGTTACGACTCATCATTGCCTCGCTCGGGGTGGCACTGGCGATGCTCGGTTCCCTGGGGCTCATCGTCGCCTTCTTCTCCGTCAGCACCACCAGTTACGGTTTCATGATTCTGCTCAATGTCTTTATCTTCAGCGTCTCTGGTTTTCTGGGTCTCAAATTTCTCCTTCAGACATTACACCGAATGTCGATCCTCGCTGCTCGAGAGGAAACTGACTCGAAAGCAAAACAAAACGAGGCAGAAAGCCCTTCCCCGAATGAGGGCCAGAACTTCGAGATTGAAATCATTCCTGAATCTGCCAAGGAAACTGGCCCGTTGGCGAAGTTATATGGACCGATTTTGAGCGGCGAAGTCAAAACGGTTTTCCGCTGCTGGATTGTCGTCTTCGGTCTCGTCGGTGCGCAGATGAGTTGGGTCCTGCGTCCCTTTATCGGTGATCCGAATTCCGAGTTCGCCTGGTTCCGTCCGCGAAGTTCCAACTTCTTCGAGGCGGTCATGAACACCTTCTTTAATCTGTTCTAATGAGGGAGGTCCCGATGGCCACCTACCTCAATCAGGCAGATCGGCTGCTCCGTCCCCGTGAACGGCAACTTCCCACGCTCCAGTTTCTCCCGTTGATGGTTCTCTTCCTCGGTGGGTTCTACGGAGCGATCATGGGCACCTACGGTGGTTTCACCGGCGAGCGACTCTGGCAGGTGCTCTATTCCGCGACCAAGGTTCCCCTGCTCTTGCTGGCAACCTTTTCGATCAGCCTGCCCAGTTTTTTTGTCCTGAACACGCTGGTTGGGCTCCGCTCCGATTTCGGCAAAGTTCTCTCCGCCCTGCTCGCCACCCAGGCGGGAATGACGATCATCCTCGCCTCCCTCTCCCCGTATACCGTCCTCTGGTATCTCTCCTTCGAGAATTACGGGCAGGCGATCATGTTCAACGGTCTCATGTTCGGCATCGCCAGCCTGACGGCCCAGTTGATCCTCCTCAAATTCTATCGCCCGCTCATCCGGCAAAATAAACTGCACCGGCTGATGCTGATTCTCTGGTTGATTCTCTACGCCTTCGTCGGCATCCAGATGGGCTGGGTCCTCCGACCCTTCATCGGCAGCCCCAACGAACCGGTCGAATTCTTCCGCGAGGAAAGCTGGGGCAACGCCTACGAAATGGTCTACCAGATCTTCCTCCGCGCCCTCGGCTACTAGAAATAGCCAGAATCGGCTTTCCGGAGAGGTTCGAAATCGCGTCAGAACCCCCGTATTTTACCTGAACCCGAAAGACTCTCCCCGTGTCCCCTCCCTCAACCGCCGGTACCTTGCGGAATCACCCGATTCTGCTAAACTACGCCGCATCAAGACAATTTGACGCACCCGTAGCTCAATTGGATAGAGCATCGGTCTTCGGAACCGAGGGTTGGGGGTTCGAATCCCTCCGGGTGTACTTACGACAAATAACCCACGTTTTACGACGTGGGTTTATTTATGCGCTGTGGTTGGCGGGGCCTATTCGGGATGACTGGTTTGTTTATGCGATTTTACCACAAGTGTGAGAGTTGTTGAAACTCGGCACTCGGCTTGGAAGTCACGAATATATCCAGACTCTCTGGTGTCGCCAACGCGACATTGATGATTGAATGCTCGTAAAACCAGTTTCCACAGTCGTATCCGCTGAACCGGACATTGTATTCAACACGGACCCATTTACCCGTTTCAACGTTGAGCCGTTTGCGAACGGGAACTGGCGTGCCTGATTTGTCAAAAAATTTTTGTTCGGGTGCACCAGAACGCCATTCGTAAACGACATCTGCAACAGCATCTGTGAATTCGACTGTACAATTTGTGGTGCTGAATTTCGTGTCGATACTGCGAAGAATCGTTTGCGAGCGAATTGGAGAAACGAACTCGTTGCGTTCTCCGAAATCAACTTTGTGGACAATGTAATTTTCGTTTCGGTCGTATACAGGGGGAGGATGCGGAACCGGAAAAGCAACCGGAATCTCACTGCGACGTTCTGCTAAAGGGCCACCACGAGACGCCTTTGTCCAGGTGATGAGAATGTGCTGCACGATAAGCGTCGCGGGTGCCGCATCTGATTTCTTCTTGGAAGACATGGAAGCAACCTGCGGTGACGAAGTTTACGAATAAAAATGTTTCTCGAGACCAGGACAGCACTCAACTAGACTCTGTAACACACAGGAGCGAAATCGGCCAATAATCCTTAATCATATCTGTGAACGCCTCTTAAGCCAATTGCCGGATCACACCTCGTTCACCATCGGATTGATTGACTTTTTCTCATAAAACTCCCAGTACAGACCGATACCCCGCTTCTGCCAGGAAGGGATGTCGTTGAAGTTGATACCGCATTTTTCGCCTGCTATCCTGAAATCAAGAATAGGCATTGGAAGTCAATGGAAGACTCGAACACAATTAATCCGACCAGGATAATTTCATAGGTAAAGCTTTCCATGTCACGAACATTTTTAATGAAGTTCAGCAACGATGATAGTCGTGATGCATTGGATCGGATTGGTGGAATTCCAGTACAAAGGCCCGAAACAATACCACGTAATCCACATAGCGGTGAGGAATTGGCTTTTCTTGCTCAATTTCAAATTGACCCAGATAAATTCCAAGTCAAAGAGACTCTACTTGTACAAATATATCAAGATCCGGATTTTGATTCTCACCGAATCCCAGTCGCAATTACGATAAAGGATAATGATCCGATCAATACAGGTTATCCGGGGCGTGTATATGATGGTCTACCTAGCCTGGCAATACAATGGGAGGAAAGGTATGAAGAAATTGACCCTGAAAATGAAGATGATATCGATGATTTACCACTAGAAGAGGAATTCTTGTATCAAGCATCGAAAGCGGGAGGATGTTGCTACATTAACACCGCAATTGATCCTGATGATATCTTTCTTCTACAATTAAACGAAAATGATATCATGGAACGGATTTTTGGTGGATTATTTTTAATACTCTTCATCAATAAGAAGAATGAAATTCAAGTCCGCTTAGGTTAAAAACTTTTGAGCATGCTATCCATTTTATTCTCTTGTCCTGTCTTGTATTTCTGTACCAGTCGTTATGGAGTTCGGGTTCTGTAATTGTTCGCTGTGGCATCGGCAGACGGACAGATGCCCGACTGGAGAGGACACAGCGATCTGAAAATTCTCGCGGGTTAAATAACCCGGCGAACTGTGGAGACGTTCATTGTTATAATTTTTCTTAAAATGATCCGTCAGCTTCCTCGCGGTACGTAGACTTTCAACAAAAATGTTTATGGAGATCTCAAAAGAGCTGAACAAAAATCCATAAAATGCAAGAGTGAAATCGGCCAATAATTCTCAGAGTATATTTGGGGGTGCTTGCGTGAATTCTCGAAATACTCAATCTGACGCGTTATCTGTGACAGGGCCTTTTTCTTTTTTTCCAATCAACGAACGCACAAACTCCTCGTATGCCTTCTTCATGGGTAATTCCAAATCGACGCGAATTCGACGTCGTTCCGCGAACACGGTTTCGTTCGTCAATGGATTCGCGGACTGCTTGTTATATGTTTCCCAGTAAAGTCCGCTGCCCCGTTTCTGCCACGCAGGCAGATCGTTGAAGTTGATACCGCATTGGAAGAGCAATTCATTTTTCCGGGCGACGGACATTTTGAGTAATTGATTGGTGGCCTGTTGTTTATCTTTCCCTCTCTCACGAAGTGTCCAGTAGCACCACGCATTCAATGCGTTCCGAGCGGCGTCTTCATTCCTCCATCGAAAATAATCGATGACCAGTTCTGGTGTTGGAAGTTGGGAGATGCGGCAGTCGAAGCAGACTGGTTTGCCGAACCTGATCGAAAACTGCGAACTGGCTTCGCCGGCTAGCGTTGAGTTGAATTTTCTTAACTTTCTTCCGAACAGTTGTTCATTCAAGTCGAACAGGACTGAAATCTCATCGCTTTGTGTGTAGGCATAGCGAACCTGAAAACCGCAAGTCATCAGCGACTCGCAAGTACGGATCATCAAATCGCGAAACCGAACATCAAAGGGAACTTCGAACTGAGTTGTCTCTTTTGTTAATCGTGTAAAGTTGCGACCATCCAGACGGGCGACCATGTGCATCTCTGGCAGCACGCATAAGTCAGCAGCCGTTTCATAGATTCGCATTTTACTGTCCAGTTCATTGAACTTCATCGTTCCATTCCTCTACAAGAAAACCATTTTCTGAAAGTCTTACGTAGTAAAGCTGATCGAACCCCTCTTTCAGAGAGGGCAATTCCAGATTTTTCGCGGTCGAAAGAATAGCAACCTCTGGTACCTGTTCAGTCCGATTCTGATTCCGAGCGAAACAGTCAGAGATTCGCGACTGAAAGTAATAACCGACTACCCGGAACTGATCGGTTTGTGCCGCAGTAATATACTTTTGGCGATCCATGCGTGTCGGATTTGTGTTGTCAATCACGAATCGTTGTTGGCTTGTTAGGCAGGCTTTGATTAATACTCGCTCGCGATTTCGGGTTTTGAGTTGATCAAGATTGATCCGCACGTGTGTTGAAAAAAATCGTTCCCGATAAAAAGAAGATTTACCTGATGCCTGTAGTCCGATAAAGATGACCGCTTCCATAAGTGATTCCCACTTTTTAAGGTACTGAAAAAGCCCCTCCAGTTCGTTGTGAACCGGAGGGGCTTAACTGTTTCAATCTCTAAAAGTAGTGATCCCGGTTCACACCATCAAAAGCAGCCTTTCTTCAGACAACATTTTTTGAAGCGCTTGCCGGAATTGCAGGGACAGAGATCATTCCGTCCCAGCTTTTCTTCCAGAATCTTATCGCCATGAACAATACGGCTTCCCCGTTTGACCTGAGTCTCGGATGGGTAGCCTCGGCGACGTTTGCTCATCGTCTCGAAAAAAATGGCTGATCGTCAGTATGTCCGTGAAATTGATTTTGCATGCTACACCTCTACATAGTTAAGAGTCCCGGTTGGCTACTTCACGCACAGGACACCAGCCGCTCTCAGAGGTTCGATGTCTGTTTGAATTCAGTGACAAAGTCTGAAATGTCAGCTCGGGTGAAAGAAACACGCGATTTGAACTCAGATCTGGCCTTCTAATTCCACTTTCAGACCCTCTTCTCCCCCATTTCCGGGGTTCATTTCCCGTCCGAATCGTTTAGGATAAATGTACGTTTATCCGTACCCCCTCCTCTTCTTTCCTGCCGAACGATTCCCGCGAGATCCGAGTTGAAAAAATCATTCTGCACAATACTCACGACGCTCCTGTTGTTGTCCTCGCTCTCCGCTGCGGAGAAGGTGGAGTACAACCGGGATATTCGTCCGATTCTGGCCGATAAATGTTTTCAATGTCATGGGCCGGATGAGAAGTCGCGCGAGGCGGAATTACGGTTGGATTTGCGGGAGAGCGCGCTGGTGCCGGTGAGCGATCTGTCGCCGATCAAACCGGGGGACGCGGAGCATTCAGCGGTGATGGAGCGCGTTCAGGAAGCGGACCCCGATCTGCGGATGCCCCCCGCTGCCACGAAAAAAACATTGACCGCGCGAGAGATCGAACTGCTGCGGGAATGGATCAACCAGGGTGCCGAGTATCAGGAACACTGGGCTTTTCTGCCGGTCGAAAAAGTGGAACCGCCAGAGGTCGCGACGGAGGGTATCGACCATCCGGTTGATCGGTTTATCGTTCACAAACTGGAAGAGCGTGGGCTTACCCCTTCTCCTTCAGCCGATCCCCGGACAATCATCCGCCGGTTACATCTTGATTTGGTCGGTCTCTTACCGACGCCGGAGCGAGTCGATGCTTTTGTCGCGGCTTACGAATCGGACCGGAGCGCGGCGATTGATCAACTTGTGGATGAACTCTTAAGCAGCAAACATTATGGCGAACGCTGGGGACGGCATTGGCTCGATCAGGCGCGGTATGCCGATTCCAATGGTTACACGATTGATGGCAAACGAGGGATGTGGCCTTATCGCGATTGGGTCATCCGGGCACTGAATGACAACATGCCCTTCGATCAATTCACGATTGAACAACTGGCGGGCGATCTGCTCCCCGCCCCGACCAAATCGCAACTGGTGGCGACCGGATTCCATCGGAATACGCTCATCAATCAGGAAGGGGGCACGGACGACGAACAGTTCCGAAACGAGGAAGTCGTCGACCGAGTGAACACGACCGGGGCCGTCTGGATGGGATTGACTCTCGGTTGTGCGCAATGTCACAGTCACAAGTTCGACCCGATCAGTCAGAAAGAGTATTACCAACTATTCGCCTTCTTTAATCACACCGCCGACGTCAACAACGCCGGTCCGACGGTCAAAGTCAGTGAACGAGAACTATTGCGGGAGGATATCGATCCAGCATTGCGAGCCGAGTTGGATGGGCTGGAACGCCGGTTGAGCGAACTCGATCAAACACGAGCCGCGCGTCAAGCCGCCTGGGAAAAAACGATAACCGAGAGACCCTCTCCGCTGATTCTCTCCGACTGGGAATTGCTCAAGCCACATGAATATAAGGCACAGGCGGGAACCAATCTGGCACTTCAAGACGATGGCTCGCTGCTCGCCAGCCCCGGGGCGAAACAAGAAACCTATACCTTATCGTTCCAACCTGGGGACGAACCGATCCGGTCGATTCGCCTGCGTACACTTCCGCATAAGAGCCTCCCGCAGCAGGGACCGGGGATCGCTTCGAATGGGAACTTCGTCCTGTCCGAAATCGAATTCCTGAAGAACGGGAAACCGATTCCGGTGATTCGCGCGCAGGCCGATCATTCTCAGCCGAACTACCCGGTGGAACACGCAGTCGATGGAAATCCAAAGACGGGTTGGGCGATCAATATCGATGAGAATTCTCCTCCATTCGTCGTGATGAACGCCCCCCACGAAGCGCATTTCATTTTTGCCGAACCGATTTCGTTCGAGGGAGAACCGTTAACGATCATCATGCATCATGATGTGAACGAGGAATATCATCTTGGCCACTTTGCCTTTGATGCTTCCTCCTCTGAACCGAGTGATATTTTCGAGGATCCTCTCCTCCAACTGGTCAATACGCCTTCAGGTCAACGGACAGCCGCTCAGAAAAACAGACTCACCGAAGAATTCAATAAGACGGAACAGGAAAAAGAAAGAGCCGGAACCGAGAACCGGATTTCTGTGCTCAGAGAACAGATCGGCGGGTTTGGTGAAATGATCCCTGCAATGGTGATGCAGGAACTGGAAGAACCCCGTGAAACCTACATTCAGATACGAGGTGATTTCCTTCGCAAAGATAAAGAGACCGGTTTACTCACCGCCAACACTCCAGAAGTTTTCCCGGCACTCGAATCGTCCGACGACAACGTGAACCGGCTTGATCTGGCTCATTGGTTAGTCAGTGCGGAACACCCATTGACGGCCCGTGTGACAGTGAACCGAATCTGGATGCGGTATTTCGGACAAGGTCTCGTGAAAACCGAGAATGATTTCGGAACCCAGGGAACCTACCCGACTCATCCGAAACTGCTCGATTGGCTCGCCCAGTATTTTGTCGATTCGGACTGGTCGATGAAGAAGCTGCACAAGTTGATTGTCACTTCGGAGACATATCTGCAAGCCTCTCGTCATCGTGATGATCTGGAACAGGTCGATCCGCTTAACCTATTGCTCGCGCGTCAGAACAGATTGCGACTTGATGCAGAAATTCTGCGGGATGTGAGCCTGTGTGCCAGCGGGTTGTTCAATGGCATGATCGGCGGACCCAGCGTGCATCCTCCGCAACCGGATGGGGTCTATGCTTTTACTCAGGATAAGAAAGAATGGAAGACAGACGAGGGAGCGAACCGCTATCGACGGGGGATGTATACGATCTTCTATCGCAGTGCCCCCTACCCTTTCCTGACAACGTTCAATGTTCCCGACATGCAGTCGGTCTGCACCAGTCGCACCCGGACGAATACGCCGCTGCAATCATTAACGATGGCGAACGATGCCACGATTTTTGAAATGGCCCAGGGCTTGGCTCAGCGTCTGTTAACAGAGATTCCGGGAGAGGATGACTCAGTCAACAAGGAACGGGTGATCCGTCTGTTCCGGCTTTGTTATGCTCGTGAACCTTCAGAAACGGAACGGGAACGGGTACTCGCTTATCAGCAACAGCAACAACAGTTGTTCGCAGAAGATCAGGATGCCGCGAAGGCGGTGATCAATCCCAAGTTAGCCGAATTAACTTCACCCGCCATCGGCGCGTCCTGGGCGGCGGTGTCGCGGGCAATCATGAACACCGATGAATTTCTCACGCGAGAATAGGAATCGATTATGTCGAGCGTACTCGAACAAACACGAAGACATTTTTTCTCCGACTGTGCGATGGGCGTCGGTTCGATCGCGCTCGCCAATCTTTTCGCCAATCAGAATCTGTATGCCAATACCGAAACAGAGGTTGCTCCAACCCGCCTGGGTCACTTTACTCCCAAGGCGAAGAATGTGATCTACCTCTTCATGGCGGGAGGTCCTTCGCAGTTCGAACTCTTCTCCGACAAACCGAAACTGCGAGAGCTACACGGACAGCCCGCCCCCGATTCTTTCTTCCCCAAAGAAAAAAGTTTCGCCTTCATTGGAAGAGGAGCTAAGCTGCTTGGTTCGAAAAGAAAGTTCAAACAACATGGGGAAAGCGGCATTCCCTTCAGCGAACTTCTGCCACACACCGGTGAGATCGCGGACGACATCTGCATGCTCAACGGGATTGTCACCGATGTCTTTAATCATGGTCCGGCCAAATTGTTTATGAATACCGGTTTCCAGGTACCCGGTCGACCCAGCCTCGGTTCCTGGGTGACCTACGGTTTAGGGAGCGAGTCCCAGAACCTGCCCGGTTTCGTCGTCCTGCAATCGGGACCACGTGGCCCTCGGGCGGGGAACGCGCTCTGGTCGAGTGGATTTCTTCCCAGTTCCTATCAGGGAGTTCCCTTCCGCGGTACAGGTGATCCGATTTTGAACCTCACCAGCCCCAATGGATTCAACCGCGAACGGGAACGAGGTTTTTATGATCTCGTCGGCGACCTCAACCAGCAACGGTATGATTTGACGCAGGATCCTGAAATCAAAACCCGCATTGCCGCCAGCGAAATGGCTTACAAAATGCAGACCAGTGCACCGGAATTGATGGATATCAGTTCGGAGCCGAAACATATCCTGGAGATGTATGGAGCCGAACCGGGGGCAAACTCTTATGCCAATAACTGCCTGCTCGCTCGTCGGATGATCGAACGAGGCGTACGGTTCGTGCAACTGTATCACACCGATTGGGACCACCACGGTAACAAGGGAGACAACCTTGGCGAACCTCTGGAAAAACGTTGTCAGGAAGTCGACGCCGCTTCCGCTGCTCTGGTGAAAGACTTGAAACAGCGCGGTTTACTCGACGACACGATCGTCATCTGGAGTGGCGAATTCGGTCGGACGCCCATGGGCGAAGAACGGGAAGAATACCCGGGTCGCGACCATCATATCGACGCCTTCAGCTTATGGGTTGCCGGTGGCGGCTTCAAGCCCGGCTGCCTTTACGGCAAGACGGACGAACTCGGTTTCAACGTCATCGACGAAAAGATCCACGTCCACGACCTCCACGCCACCCTCCTCCACCAACTCGGCTTCGACCACGAAAAACTAACCTTTCGTTTCCAAGGCCGCGACTTCCGTTTGACCGATGTGCATGGACGAGTGGTTGAGGAAGTGTTGGCATAGGAGCAAACTTCAGGTCGAAAACAGGTTCAGAATTCATTCAGATTCTATTATGTCTTCTAATTCAATTTCTCTCCTCAATATTTTCAAAAACGTAGACTGGCCACCACTACCAGGGACAAAATTTTTCGTCGTAAAGTCTGAATCCTTTAGTGGGACGTTATCAAAGTGTTTTGAAAACTCCTTCACTGAAGGGATTTCGCCAAAATCATCTTTGACGATCTTGCAATAAACGTCATCCTTTAAGTACTTCATTAGTGCTTTGAATGCATTTGATTTTGGAAGTAAGTTCCCGGATGTCTCAAGATCATGCCATGATTTCGGCCATTTTTCTTTTACTGCCGTAAAATAGTTGTACAAAATTTCTGCAATGTCGAGGTCCTTCTCTTCAATGAAAAGATTTCTAAACGGTTGTTTTTTTAATTCTTCGACTGTCGCTTTTGAGAGCTTCTTTTCATCAAGTAAATTATTTCTATCAGTCACAGGATCCGCAGAAATGAATCGCAAGAGCGATTCAACAAAACCGGCTTGAGTAAGTGGTTCCTTCCCTCGTCCTGGAGTTGCGATTCCCAGCCGCTTTATGCGCTGGTACAGTGGACTGGATGGTTCACCATCCAGCATGACTGCTACATTGTGACAAGTCTTTTGTGGGCTGCGTGTTTTTGCTAGTTCCGTGAGATCATAGACCAGGCTCTTGTTCACTTTTGTTTGAGCTAGGTTTACAGTGGCAAAAATATTGGCTTGTTCTGAAATGTCTGCACCAATGAAAATTGAAAGATTAAGGTCAAATTCTCCTTTTTCAAAAGAGTAATTAAATGAGTCGTTTTCGTCCATGAATGCAGCAATTCTGTGTTGACCGTCTAATACTTTGGCGATTTTGGCCCAAGGAATATCTTCCTCGTCGGAATCTTCTTCTGCTTGATAAGGCTTGAGAGTTAATAATCCTACCCCAGAGTTTTGTTCAACTAAACTTGCACATTTTTCATCTACAGCAACAATGATCGCTGTTGGAAATGTAGCGTCACTTCCTTGAATGTATTTTCGGATATCATTAATTCTTTTCGGGCTGACAGGTCTTTGTATTCCTAAATACTGTTCTACATCTCGTTGTTCTGATACGAGTCTCCTAACATCAGAATAAGAGATTTTGACAAGTTGTTTGGCTGGAATTGAAGTGATGAAAAAGTCACCAATTGGTTGCCTTACGCGAAGGACAGAAAGTTGCAGCTCGTCACTATTCATTCTTCTCTCCTCGCTGAGAAATTCTTTTCCCGAAGTTAGACAGGGCATTCTCTTCTTGTGATGCTTTCGCAGTCGAGTAATCGTAAGGCGCTTCAGGAGAAGTGGCGAGAATATTGACGTACCAGTGTCCTGCCTTAAATTTCTGTACCAGTCGTTATGGGGGTTGGGTTAGGT
>JAGQQC010000279.1 GCA_020426395.1 Planctomycetaceae bacterium | reverse complement strand
GTTCCAACGGGACGATGGCGTTCATGCTGCCGGAGCGGAAGCCGTCTAAATCGAGCGTGATGTATTCGAAACCGAGTTCGTGGAATCTCTGGCTGATCTTTTCGCGGGTTTCGGGGTCGAGTAATTGCGGGAGCGACTCCAGCGGCACTTCTATCCGTGCGAGTTGATTCGCTTCATGACGAACTCGCAGTTCTCTCAGGTTCAGTTCTATTTTCAGAAACTGTTCGGCCGCATCCACCCGTTGAACCCGTTCAGGAGTCACGCTCACCCCGTAAGCAATCCGGCTGGAAAGACAGGGCGTGGCTGGTTTATCCCAGACAGGTAAGTTCCAGTATTGAGCCAATTCACGCACGTCCTGCTTGTTCAAACCGACTTCCAGCAGTGGACTGTGGATATCATTTTCTTTTGCCGCCTGCATACCGGGGCGGTGATCGCCGCGGTCATCCAGATTGGCACCATTGACGATGACATCCACGCGCAGTTCTGCTTGCCGTCCGAGAAGTTGTGTATAAAGTTCGGTCTTACAGAAGTAACAGCGATTCGGTTCGTTCTTGAGATAATCGGGGTTCGTAAATTCTTCGGTCTGAATGATCTGATGTCGGATACCAATTTGCTTTGCCAGTTGAATCGCTTCTTCCAGTTCGCCACTCGCTAGAGAAAGTGAAGAGGAGGTCACCGCGACTGCTTTCTCGCCGCAGGCAAGCTGTGTGGCTTTCGCGACGACGGTGCTATCAACGCCAGCCGAAAAAGCGACCGCGACACGACCGTAACCTCGAAGGAGGTTGAGTAGCTGGTCGAGTTTCAATGAAAGTTCAGGCGAAAGTGAGTGCATGTTTTGAACTGAAAATGTTGATAGAGAGGTCAGAAATCCGTTTGAGGGACTGGGTAAGTAGTGATGATCCCCTGTTAACAATCTGTGGGGCCGGGTTTTCATTCCCAGACACTCTAGTATAATTGAGACTACAGGTCCGGGGAGACCCTCAAAGCAGGAAATTCCCGAGCTACTGCTGAATACGACGCTGTACTGCTTTGAAATAAGCCCCCAAATTCGATCTGGAGCTGGAATTTCTCATGAACTGGACGCGCACGACACGAACACGACAGATCTTCTTGCTCCTCCTATTGGGCCCCGTCCTTGTAACCTGGTTTGCTCCTTTGAAAGTGGCGGCCGACGATCGGGAGGACGCCCTCCGAACGATTCGGCAGACCATTTTGAAGGCGTCGCGATTTATCCGCCGAAAGGAAAATGAAGAAGCGACAAAACTGCTGAACGAGGCGAACGACAATCTGCAAAAATGGAAGACACAGTTCAACGTGTCAGAAAAAGACAGAACCTATCAATCGGTTCTCGAGTTGATCCAGCAGAAACAGGCCAGTTTGGGTGAGTCGACGGGTGAACCTGATGAGAAAAAGCCCACACGCACGAATCGAAATTCAAAAGTCTCCTTTTCCCGGCATGTGATGCCTATCTTGCAGGAGAACTGTTTTTCCTGTCACGATGACCAGAAGGCCGGAGGGTTACAGCTCGATACGCTGGAAGGAATGCGGCAAGGAGGAAAAGGGGGGCGGATTCTTGAACCAAAGAATGCCCGGACCAGTTTGATCATGCAGCGGCTGATTGCCACTGGTAACGGTCGGATGCCGAAAGATGCTGATCCACTCAGCCGTGATGAATTAATCATTCTGAACGACTGGATTGTCCAGGGCGCAGAAATTGATGAATTCAAAGTCGCGGAAAAGAAACCGAATAGTACTCCGGAAAAAATTGAAGTTCCGCGTCCCACGGGAAAAGAAACTGTCTCATTCAAACGGGACATCGCTCCGTTTTTTGCCCGACTTTGTCTGGGATGTCATAACGACCAGCAAAAGCGGGCCGATTTTTCCATGGCTTCTTTTCAGAAGTTATTGGAAGGGGGAGAAAGTGGTGAGGTTCTCATTCCCGGGGATCTGGAGAACTCGCGACTGTTCCGTTTAACGGGGGGGTTAGAGCTTCCCCGTATGCCCAATAATGACGCCCGGTTGACTCGGAAAAATTATGAGGACCTGAAGAAGTGGATTGAAGAAGGAATTAAGTACGACGGTGGCAATCCGAACGAATCGTTGACTTCGCTCTTACCGACGGAACAGGATTTGGCCCGACAGCAATTCGACTCCATGCCGGAGGAAGAATTCCGTAAGCATCGGTTGGATGAATCAACCCAACTTTGGAAACGCGTTGGATCCGGCAAGGATCCAAATCTCGTCGAGACAGATCATTTTCTGTTGCTCGGGAATGTTCCGGAAGAACGATTGCGAGCAGCCGGATCCTGGGCAGAAGAAACTTATAGTTATCTTCAGACTCGGTATGGTGAAGGGGAGAAGCCGGCGTGGAAAGGGAGGCTGGCGATCTTTATTACCGATGACCGTTTTCTGCATGGAGAATTTTTCACCTATCTGAAAAAAGGAAAACCGGAAGACATTCCCGCGGGATTGGTTCAGGTGACTCCCGCCAATGCGACGGCTTATGTAGAGCTATTTGATACGGGCAATCAGGCAACAAGTACGACTCCCGGTCTTCCATTTCAGCTTAGACAACTCGTAACGGAAGCTTATCTGATTCGTGGAGGAGTAAAGATTCCCGATTGGTTCCGAAGTGGGATGGCTCAGCGAATTGTGTTGGATGAGACAAACTGGGATTTTCAGAAAAGCCCGTGGATGAGAGGAACAGGGGGGCGTTTACTCGGTTCGATCGAGCAAGTCTCTGCACGTCGTCAGAAACCTGGCGACCTGTATACGGATAATTTCTTTACCCCCGCCGAAGTCGATCTTTATGGATTGGCCTTAGTACGAGAAATTGCCAAAGGGATGGATCAGAAATCCCTCGACCTCGTCATTGCGGCTGTTCGCAACGGAGCTGAGTTGAATAAAGCTCTCGTTGATGCGGGGGCTCCAGAGCCGAATGGTGTGGAGCGGGCTTTTGTCTTGCGTCTACAAAAAGTGAAACGCTAAGGTGCTCTCAAATCGGGATGTTTGGTACAGATTCCTCCCAAATCTGGTAAAACCGGGGTGACTCACTCAACATCTGCCTGAAATCATCTAAAATGACCGAAACTGCTGCCGGGAAACCTGATCTGACATCGGCCTGGCTGCAATGATTCTTAATGTTCGGTTTTCAGGTGAATTATGTGTGATGTGATTGTCGTGGGAGGGGGAGTCATCGGGCTGACATTGGCCTGGAAGCTCGCCGAACAGGGTGCCCGCGTACAATTAATTGAACAGAGACAGGTCGGTCGCGAAGCATCGTGGGCTGGGGCGGGAATGTTGCCCCCGGCTGATTTGGCTGTGGCGAACAGCCCTGTCGCCCGTCTCCGCGCACTCAGCCACCCCCTCTGGCCGGAATGGTCCGCACAAATCCAAAGCGAAACAGGCATCGACAACGGGTATCAACCTTGTGGTGCACTGGAACTGGCCTGGTCGGAGTCGGGGCGAAAGCAGCTAGAAGCTCAGTTGCAAAGTGAAGGTGTAAGTTACCTCTCCTTATCGGGAACGGATTTGAAAGAGTTCTCTCCTTCGCTTTCTCCAGAAATCCCCTTTGCCTTGCATTTGCCAGAAATGGGACAGGTCCGGAATCCACGGCATCTCAGTGGACTTGTTGCCATGTGTCAAACACGCCAAGTCGAGATCATTGAAGGGGAACCGGTTGTCGGTTTCAGCACAGCCAGCGGGAAAATCACAGACGTTCGCACATCGCACAACACTTATCAGGCGGAACGAATCTGCCTGACGACCGGCGCGTGGTCCGCTCCCATGGGGGAACTGTTAGGACTACAGATTCCCGTTCGTCCCGTGCGCGGTCAGATTGTTTTACTGCGGAAACAACCCTTACCTTTTACGACAATTCTGCAACAGGAGGAACAATACCTGGTTCCTCGTGCTGATGGGCGAATCCTGATCGGTGCGACCATGGAAGAAGCAGGTTTTGTAAAAGCGAATACTGTTTCGGGTGTTTCCACCTTGTTGCAGTTCGCCGTGCAAACAGTTCCTGAACTTGCGAAAACGGAAGTTGAACGGACTTGGGCCGGTTTGCGTCCGGGATCGCCTGAAGGGATTCCGTTTTTGGGTCGTGCGAAGAAGTGGGAGAACCTGTATTATGCCTGTGGGCATTTCCGGGATGGATTACAACTTTCGACGGGTACAGCCGTCGTCATGTCCGAACTCCTGCTTGATCGGGAAACCAGTCTCGATTTGAGTCCCTATGCATTAACCGAGTCGTGAGCCGGTTAAATTTTTGTTCCGTGGATTGAAGGAAATCAACAGTGCGTGCCGTCGTTCAGCGAGTCAGCCGCGCCTCCGTGACTGTGGAAGAACGCATTACCGGACAGATCGGGATGGGCTTTCTGGTACTGCTTGGTGTAGAAGAAGAGGATACGGAGAATGATCTCGACTACATGCTGAGAAAAGTGCTGGGATTACGGGTTTTCACTGACCCAGACGGAAAAATGAATCTCGACATTCAGGACGTGGGAGGGTCGCTACTCGTCGTGAGCCAGTTCACCTTATTCGGCGACTGTCGCAAGGGGCGTCGCCCCTCGTTCATTTCTGCCGCCGGACCAGAGAAGGGGCGTCTCTATTATGAAAAGTTCGTAGAACAGGCCCGGGCGAGCGGAATCAGGGTCGAAACAGGCGAATTTCAGGCTCAAATGGAAGTTGAACTGGTCAACGACGGTCCGGTGACCATGCTATTGGATAGTCATAAATTGTTTTAACACACTGCAATTGGACGCCCGTTGTCAGCCCTCCATCTAAGTGGGGTTTGCATGTACAGTTTTTTGAGAATCGTCTATTGTTTCCAGCGGTAAATGTTCTATACTTCGCGACTCAGAAAACAGGGGGAGCGAAACCGCACTGGGCCAGGTCGATGTGACACCCTCTGGAGATGTTGCAAGGAAGCGCCGAAGTTGATCACTGCGAGAATCGGTGATCGACTTGCCTCCAGTTTAATAAGTGATCCTGAAACCCTCTGTAGGGCAGATTGAACCTTAATCTGTCGGTTGGGATACAGCCACAACCAGGTTTCAGGATCGTTTCCAGTTGATGCACTCGCTTTGTGTTTCACTCAGACAGGGAAGTCCGCCATGTTGTACATGTACGATCTGTTGATTTTCGCGATACTCCTTTATGCCTTGATCCGAGGCGCGATGAAGGGCCTCGTCTGGCAGCTGGCTGCCATCGCCGCGATTGTGCTCTGCTTCTTCTTTGCGGAATCAGCTTCCCTCTTGATTGCCCCGTATATCACTTTGAAACCACCGCTAGATCGCTGGGTGGCGATGTTGATTCTCTACTTTATCTTTTCGTTTGCCTCGTTCGCGCTGGCTCGCGTTTTGAAGGAAGGGATTGAAAAGGCCAAGTTCAATGATTTTGATCGCCACCTGGGAGCACTCTTCGGTCTCGTGAAAGGGGTTTTATTCTCCATTGTGCTGACATTCTTCGTCGTCACGATTTATGACGAAAGCCGTAACTATATCGTTCAGACTTACTCTGGTTATTACGCCGCTGTCATTATGGATCGTTTGCATCCGGTGATGCCGGAAGGGCTCTCGGAGCATTTGGAACCTTATATCCACAAGCTTGATCATGATGGCCTCGATCTTGAGCACGCTCACGAGCATGAAGATCACCCCGGAGGTTTCCAAGGCATTGATTTCGGAGCCATTTTCAACGGGGGTAATTCATCGTCTTCGTCCTCTTCGTCAGGGTCGGGGGATATTTTTTCCAATCCGTTTGTTTCTTCCGGCAACACGAGTAGCAACACATCTTCGCAGGATCCGATGGTGCAGTTCGTACAGAATTTGCCTGCGGAGCTTGTTTCCAATCAGTTGAAATCGTTGATGGTGACCGCTGTAAAGAATACGGCTCCCGAAGATCGGACCGAGTTATTATCCCAACTGAGCACCGGCGTCCCGGCGCTGATGGAAAAGGTCGCACGGGAATGGGCTAACGGAAAACCCCAGAGCCCGAATACGAACGATTCCCGTCTCGATCAGATGCTGAATAACATCGCCAGTATGTATGGCGAAACGGATCTGGCGCGACGGGCAGTTCGTGATGAAATTGATACGGCACTCTACGGATTACCGGATCAGGTTGTTCAAAAGACGGTGGAAGATTGGCACGCCGATCTGATGGGGTTCCAGTCAGACCCGGATCCCCAGACATCAATGAG
>JAGQQC010000278.1 GCA_020426395.1 Planctomycetaceae bacterium | reverse complement strand
CCCACTCGAACATCCGGCACGCGATCCGCTCGATAACTTTTATCTTTCCGTCGCCGAAACTTCGACGGGGGGACCGATTTTATTACGCAGCCAAACTTCCACCGTACAGATTCGGGTGATGGAGAATACGAAACCTCCGATTCGCATTGTCTCCCTGGGCCGCGTCTATCGCCCCGATACGATCGATCCGACACACCACTGCATGTTCCACCAAATGGAAGGGCTCATGATCGGGGATGATGTCAACATGGCCCACCTGAAAACGACCCTGCGAATGTTCGCCAAGGCGTATCTGGGCGAAGGGACCGAGGTCCGTTTCCGAACGTCCTTCTTCCCTTTCACCGAACCCTCAGTTGAGGTCGATATGCTGTGGGATGGAAACTGGATGGAAATCGGCGGAGCCGGGATGGTTGATCCCAATGTACTAAAGGCCGTTGGTTACGATCCGGAAGAAGTCAGTGGTTTCGCCTTCGGGTTGGGAATCGAGCGGTTCTGTATGAAACGACACAATGTCACTGACATCCGTCGTTTCACCGAAAACGACCTGCGGTTCCTGCGGCAATTCTGAGCCAGACTGGGGTGCCCATTTACGGTGGGAGGGGTTGATCTTGACCCTGTTCCCGGTTCCCGTTTACAACTCCGGCTTGCCTGTCTCCCCTCCATTATCTGCGAACAGGGGCTCTCCGCCATGAAGGCTTCCGGACGACAAAGAATCCGACATTCCCAGGCCCGTTTCGCATGCGCGCTAGGGTTAATCCTAATCAGTTGCCTCTGGAATACCGGATGCGCCCTGCTGAGCGCGTCCCCGGAGAAGGTAAAACAGACCTACACCACCCAACAGAGTGAACTCTTCCAGATTTGCCCGAAAGGGACAGAGCGCGTTCAAGTCGAAAGTGCACTCAAGGAAGCGGGCATCGAAGGGGAGTTTGGAGCCAATCAGTCGATCTATTACTGCGACGCCTGGAACCGGGAAGATGGCGAAGTCTGGGAGATGAACGTGGCACTTCTCTTTGATGAAGAGGGGAAACTGTACAGCACGATGCCTGCGGGCACACGGGTGGTGACTGTTCAGGAATAACACCGCTAATCGGTCAATTGCAATTTACCACCGCAGAACTTGCAGGCAACTTTCTCACCGATGTATTTGTGTGAGGCACGAAGTTCGTTTTTGCAGTTCGGGCATTTGGCGAAGAAGGCTTTCGACTGAACCTTGCCATTATCCAACTTAAGCACGAACGGGGATTCGCACAGTTTGCACTGCACCTTTTTCCCGAGGTACTTGCGATTAATTCGCAATTCCTGTTGGCATTCCGGACAGACGACAAAATAACCTTCAAGAGAAGCATCAACCATGCTCTCGAGCTCCGCTAATGGAATGAACTCAGGGACTTCCACGCTGTCAAATTGCAATTCGGCGTTCAACAACGCACGACAAGTTTGACAGTGGATTAAATTCTCCGGCATATCTTCGCCGCAATTGGGACAAGGTCCCCCAGGCCAGGCAGGCATCTCTAATTCCTGATTCGATCATTTTTCGTGTCGGTAAAACGGAAGCCCGTTTCCCGACAGATGATGGTTCATAAATCTGTGAATACGAAAAGCCCGCGATTAAGCGCTGATCGGAGGCAAATAGGAGAGGCCTCGATCTGCATAGCCTCAGTGCTGAGTTGACTCAATTCGCCTCACCGTCTACCGAAGGATTCAAATGAATGCTCGTCAGACGGTGAAATGTCCGTATGTAAAGACGGCCGTTGGCTACTGCCGGAGAGGCGTGGCTATGGTCATCTAATTTTAATCTACTCCATAATTTGAACTGAGGAGAGGCGGAGATCACAACAATCTCTCCCTCCTCGCTCAACATGTAAATCATACCATCGACGCAAACGGGAGAACTACTGAAATTTCCGCCAATTCGTTCAGTCCAGACATTTTTTCCAGTCTGGACATCGCGACAACCGGCAATTCCACCGTCATTGCACTGATAGAGATGACCTTCATAGATGATTGGCGTCGGGACATAGGGGAGTCGACGTTTTTCTTCATAGAGCACTTCATACGGATCCAGCGAGTCGGGCTCGTCGTGTGGTTTGATAGCGAGCATATATTTTCCCTGCCCTCCCCCACCACAACATTGAACCAGCACTCCCTCTCCATACACAGGAGAACCAACCGTTCGATGACTCATTTCTCCGGTTTGCCAATGCATTTCTCCCGTAAGTGGATTGAGGGAAGTCATGCCCATCGCTCCGCAGGAAACAATCAATTGCGGTAACTGGTCTTGATTGGTGGCAGGAATTAAGAGCGGAGTTGCATAACTGACACGGCGAGAATCTCTCAGGATGCTCCAAACCGGTTTGCCTGTCTTCTTCTCCAAAGCGACCACCGAACTGGGACCATCCTGATCGTTTGCCAGAATGATGAGGTCTTCATACAGAATCGGCGAGGTACCCTGGCCGTGCTGACTTTCAAAACTTCCGAGTACCTGTCGCCAGAGCAATTCTCCAGCGAAGTCATAAGCAGAAAGAACATAATGTTCGCGATCTGCAAACGCGATATAGACTGTTTCACCATCCGTGACAGGAGTGCTTGATGCCCAACTGCTTTTGTTATGTTTGTGGCTTTTGTTCATCCCGAGATAACGCATCCAGCGTTCCTCGCCCGTGATGGCATCAAGGCAATAGAGATACCGCACGGCACCTTCCTCTGTCGCCGAAGTCACGAAGAGATAATCATCCCAAATGACAGGCGCGGCATGGCCCAGTCCAGGAAGTTCAACCACCCATTCTCGATGCTCTGGTTTTAATTCAACTGGCAGATTTTGCTCCGTAGCAATGCCGGAACCATTCGGCCCCCGGAACCGGGACCAACGAGTCGGTCCGGAATCTTCCTCTGCTGCCCAAACGGAAGAAAAGAACAGACAGTAGCCCAGTAACCCGGCAATCCAGAGGTAACGACACACCGGTCGAAAGGATTTGTGAGACGATACGAGAGTATAAAAAGGCATTTCAGCTCCGTAATACGGCTGAATTGGACCTGGAAAAGAACATACGACACCTACCACAATGGCGAGCAAATCGGTATCCGTCAAGTATTTTTGGCTGGAGAGGGGGGCACTAGATTCCGGTTCCCCTATGTAAGGAATTCTGAGAGAATCCCTGTCCGATAAAACGCAGGGACATAATCTCTCCCTCAGGAAGGAATCGTGACGATGGCAACGGATTTCAAACAATCGCCGGGCGCAAGCACAGCGGGAGTAACCGCTACGGTTAAAAAGCAGTACGAGTTACTCCCCTACCCCCATCGTGATCCTGAACGGGAACTGGAAAACCTGCGATACTCCAACCTGGACGAAATTGCGGGCATCAATCACAAATGTTTTCGAGGCCGGCTCGACTTATCGAAACCGGCCCGCATCCTGGTTGCCGGAGGCGGGACTGGAGATTCCACCGTCTTCCTCGCGGAACAACTGCGAGATTTTCCCGCTGAAATCCTGCATGTCGATTTGAGTGAACGATCGATGGATATCGCCCGACGACGAATTGAAAAACGGGGACTCGAAGGCAAAGTCGAATGGCGGCAGGGATCACTGCTTGATCTGACTCCTTCCAACGCGGGATATTTTGATTACATCAACTGCTCGGGAGTACTCCATCACCTGGAAGATCCTGCTGCTGGATTGGCGGCGCTGAACTCGGTGCTCAAGCCCGACGGAGCAATGGGATTGATGGTGTATGGGAAATACGGACGAACCGCTATCTACCAACTGCAACGTCTCCTGGAATTGGCCGGCCTGAAAGGAGCGGAACCCTCGAAAGAACTGCTTCAGGAACTTCGCCGGCTTCTCGACAAACTCCCAGCCACGAACTGGCAACATCATGGCCAGAAATTGATGGCCTTCATGGAAAATGCGGACGACTCCGAGTTGTACGACTTGCTCTTACATACGTGTGACCGGGCGTATTCCGTCACAGAACTGGTTGACTTGTTAGCAACAAGCAAACTGCACCTACTTGAGTTCACCAGTGAATCCCGATTTTTCTATCAAGCGGAACAAATTTTCCGCGACTCCCCCTGGTGGCCGGAAATCTCTCAGAAGCCTCTGGCCGAACAACAGGAGATGGCAGAGCTTTACTGGGGTTGCCAGATCAAACATGCCTTCTGGGCCGCCCGGGAACCGGATCGAAGAGTGAACCCAACCCAACTGAACCTGATTCCCGGTTGGAGTGAACTTTCACGCATGGTGAATGTCCGCGAATCGATTCTCACCAATCGAGCTTCTGTCTGGAGTCTCGATTTTCAGTTGCGTGCCGGGATCCAAATGACAATCAATGTCGAGTCACCCCCAGTCGTCCGAGCCTTCTGTGAAATGATCAACGATGAACTTTCGATTGCGGACATTGTAAATCGCATCAAACAGAATCCGGCGCTCAGTGAGGGTTATTCAGAAATCGATATGATCCCTTTGCTTCTACAAGCGATTCGTAATTTGTCCGATCACGATTTGCTCTTTTTACGTCATCCGGATACGGTTTCGATTCGGCGATGACCTATTTTCGCTTGTCGAAAAAGACGTCTGTTCTCAAAATGTACTTTGTCCCTGAGAGAACTTCTTTTCCTGAGTGCCAACGCTCATGCCGAAAGAGCAAAACCATACCAGGTTCAGGTTTGATAATCTGCTCATGTTTCTGTCTGTTCTCTCCCTTCCCGCTGTAATGGAGAAAAACAGTTTCGCCTCCTTGAAAATCCTCATTCAAGTAGAGCAAGCAGGACACTTTGCTTTTCTGCCCAAGAGAATTTTGAACAACACCATCCTTATGGCGTTTGAATTCCTGTCCTGGTTTATAGCGATAAAAGCGGAAACCTGGATCAACCCCAACGGCCTCTTCTCCATCGAGTGATGGAATACAGGAACCAATCCGATCCCACAGTTCCTGTGCAAGATCATCGTCCACGTACTTGGCTCGATCATTGTTCCGCAAATCAGGCTTTAATTTCAGCCCTGCATTTGTTTGCACGAATGCTTTTTGAAAGCCAGATTTCTCGGCTTTATTGATGAGTTCCAAGCATTCCTGCGCGGAATAAACACCTCGTATTACGAGAATATCCTGATCAATTTGCTCTGGTACGTATCCCATTAACCTAGGTCCTGATTTGGCTTGATATCCAAACCAGTACCCTATTGCGGAAAATTACTGGTTGGGATCCTCTGACGGTGTGTTCGCTTCGACATTGGTTTGACCCTCTACGGGGGAACCAGGTTCGCTTGGCGAAGACTCAATTTTCGCACCGGAAAGTCGTTGCATGACTTTCGTGATGGTATTCAGGTATTGCAAAGTACAGAGGGCATCCAGCTTGTCCGCGAGCGTTCGCGTTTTCATGAGACGGCAATACTCGTAATTTTGTGCGCAGGTGGCGGTATCAATTCCGTATCGAGACAGAAGCATGATGTTTCGACGGGCTTGTTCCTCGGAAGCGTTGAGCCATTCGTTAAGTGCCTGTTCGCGTCCCACTCCGATGATCATCATCTCGTCATTCAGTTCCGCATTCAGAGAATAATATTTGGCAATGAGCATGGAAGAACGGAGATGGACATAAATACTACCAGCCAGAGTCGCATAGGCGAACTGCGGACCGGTTCCGAAATATTTCTCCAGGTTGGGGAGGACATCCGTCTGGGCGGTGGTCACCAGCCCCAGATATTCATCCTTCTTGGCTAGCCGCAGTTTCACTTCCTCCGGTCCAAGCCGTAACGATTTGGCGATTTCGTTAATCGTTAAACTTTCAAAGACACTCATCGTGGCATTCGAGGTGCGACGGTAAAATTGTGCCGTGTCGAGAAAAGGGGCGTCTGCGGGAATCGGTTTCCCCCCGTACTGGCGCATCAGTTCCAGATAATCCATCGTCATTTTGCAATCGAGCCAGGCCAGAACCTGCCATTCCGAAGCGGTAATCGCTGTTTCAAGTGCCTCATCTGTTTCTTCGGCAGGCAACAGAACGAGTGTCTTGGCAGCCAGTTTCTGGAAAGCGACTGCTTCGATGAAAGCATCACAGGCCTCAAGATAAAGCGCCAATTGATTCAACGTTGTCGGTTGAGAAAACTTAAGAGCAACAGCCGTCTTATCAATTTCGGACTGCAGCCAGGAGTTATTATTGATCCGCTTGAGCATGTCGTCATAACCCAACTGCAGATAAGTCTGGTTAGAATAAGCGACTTCCTTAGCGAGATAAGCATCGATCGCGGCATAAATCAGATCTGTATATGCAACAGTCACAA
>JAGQQC010000277.1 GCA_020426395.1 Planctomycetaceae bacterium | reverse complement strand
TGTCGCTCATTCGCATCGTGCCGGTTTAATTCCTGATCTATATCTGTAACAAGCAGATTTGCTGCGCACGGATCAGGCAAAAAACTTGTTCAGTCTTTGGCTGGACAAGCTCAAGACCTGACTCCCGAGCTTCCTGTCAAATTGGTTTGAATATGGAAGCATTTCTGAGGTGAAACCCCGGTTCGACAGCTTGAACTGATTTTACGAAACCAGTTGATGCTTATGGAACTTAGGTCATTTACCTCGGATTTGAGTAGTGAAGATGCATCAAGATTACGGGTTAGTCCTGTCGTGTCAGATTCAACGGAATATCCCCGTAGAACCCGATGCAGAAACAGATTGGTCTAAGCGTTTAGACAACACGAAATCGATAACTGATCTAGCACATGGACCGCGATTTGAGTTGGACACGTGCCCATAAACAAACCCCGGTCGATGAGTCAAATGAAGTTTGGTCTTATCCAAACGAGGAGTCTAACGAACGATGAAAAAGATCCTGTTGGTGGACGATTCTCGCGCGGTTCGTCTCGTATCGCGAAAAATTGTATCCAATATGGAATTGGACGCTTTAGAAGCAGAGAACGGTGCGGAAGCATTGGATGTGGTTCAAGCCAATCCCGATGTAGACGTCGTCCTTCTCGACTGGAATATGCCAGTAATGGACGGGCTGACTTTCCTAAAAGAACTACGCAAACTCAGTCTTCCCAAACAGCCCATTGTTGTCATGTGCACCACTGAAAATGAAATGGAACGCATCGTGGAAGCGATGCAGAATGGTGCAGATGAATACATTATGAAACCGTTCACCGAAGACATTATTCGGGAAAAACTTGAGGAAACAGGAATCCTGTGATTCAATCGAAAATACGAGTGCTGATCGTGGATGACTCCGCCGTTATCCGCGGGCTATTGGCACGTGCATTACAAACCGATTCAGAGATTGAAGTCGCCGGAACATCCATGCATGGTGAGGCCGCTTTGTCATTTCTTAGAAGGAATGACGCAGATGTGGTCCTGCTGGATGTCGAAATGCCGGTGATGGATGGAATCGCTACGCTTCAGGAAATTCAGAAGCAATATCCTGGTGTGCACGTTGTCATGGTTTCGTCCTATACGATGGCTGGTGCAGAAGACACCGTCGCTGCCCTGTCGATGGGGGCTGCAGGATGCGTTGCCAAACCTATCTCGAATTCACCTTCGGATAGTGTAAATCAACTATCCAAAGAATTGCTCCCAATTGTGAAATCGCTGGGAAGATCTCGACACCAAAAGTCGGACTCCCCCACCCCGATCCGCCGCCAGGAGTTTAGCTCTCCCGTCCCCGGTCCCATGATCACCCCCCATATTGTCGTGATCGGTACCAGTACGGGTGGACCGCAAGCATTACGGACAGTCTTAACAGGTCTTCCCAAAGACTTCCCGCTTCCGATTTTAATCGTACAACATATGCCTCCAATGTTCACTCCTATGCTCGCTAAGCATATCGCCCAGGATACCGGGCGACCTGCCAAGGAAGCTGAGCACAACGAACCTATTCAACGAGGCGTAACCTACGTGGCCCCTGGTGATTACCACATGATGATCAACAAATTGGGTGAGCGTATGGTCTTACAACTGAATCAAAATGAGCCGGAACACTACTGTCGCCCATCAGTTAACCCCCTCTTCCGAAGTGCGGCAGAATGGTACCGGAACAAAGTTCTGGGTGTCATGCTAACCGGCATGGGTGAAGACGGAATCGAGGGAACTCGAAAACTCGTGGAAAACGGTGGTTACATGATGGCTCAGAATGAAGCCACTTGCGTCGTTTATGGTATGCCGCGGGCCGTGATAGAAGCAGGATTGGCAAAGCAGATTCTTCCGCTTGATCAAGTCGCCAATCAAATCGCAAAACATTGTGCTGTAGCAGAAAAGGTTTAATATAAATGGATCCGGTTCACTACGATTATCTGGCCAGCTTTCTACTTGGCGCTTCAGGGCTTAGCCTGGGAAACAACAAGGAATACCTGCTGGAAAGCAGATTGATTCCCCTCGCCCAGAGCATGGGCTGGAACGGGATCCCCGAATTGATCAGCCAGTTGCGTCTGGGGCGTGATAAAAACCTGGAAGATGCCGTCGTGGAAGCGATGACCACGAATGAAACGTCATTCTTTCGGGACAAAAAGCCTTTCGAAGTCATGATTTCACACATCTTCCCCAACCTCATCAAAGCTCGCTCCACTCGCAGAACGATTCGAATTTGGTGTGCAGCCGGTTCAACAGGACAGGAACCTTACAGCATCGCCATGACCATTCTGGAAAACTTCCCGGAATTGCTGACTTGGCATGTCGAAATGATGATCACCGACATTTCGCAACAAGCCCTGAATCGCGGAAAAGTTGGCGTCTACACTCAATTTGAAATCCAGCGTGGTTTACCGGTCAAATTGCTAATGAAATACTTTGAACAGAACGCCAAGGGCTGGCAGGTCAAAGAAGAACTCAAAAAAGGCATGCGTTTTCAACGCTTCAACTTACTTGATGCCTATGATCGTTTCGGTGTCTTCGATTTGATCATGTGCCGAAATGTACTCATCTACTTCGAAAATAAAACCAAGGGAAATATCCTTGACCGTATGTCCAAACAATTAGCCACCGATGGTTACTTGATGCTGGGAGCCGCCGAAACAATTCTTGGCATTTCTGAGTCCTACCAGAAAATCCCAGGTCTGGAAAGCGGTGTCTACGCACCCATGTCAGCAAAAATCGGTGCATCGGTCTGATTGACCGTTTCCTGTTTTCAAGCAGAATTCATCAAAAGCCATGCGATAAACCGCATGGCTTTTTTTACTTAATGCTGGCGAACAAAATCCATTTAGAATGCCTCATAAAACAGACTTCGTTGATTCAAGAGGCATTCCCTTAATGGCTTACTCGATCTTCCAGATTCGATTTAACAAAAACCCCCAAATATCTCGCCAGCGATTGTTGACGCCATGCCCGGGAGCACTATAAACGAGGCTGCTAAACCGGTCCTGGAGAGAGGCCTCCGGGGCACTTTTTTCTGCTTCTGAAAACATCATTTTCAACTGGTGAACCACCCCATGAGTGAACGTATTTACAATTTCTCTGCTGGTCCGGCTGTGTTACCCGAAACTGTCCTGAATCAGGCCCGTGAAGACCTCTGGTCGTTGGCAGGTACTGGGATCGGAGTGATGGAGCATTCTCACCGGGGTAAAGCGTTCCTCGCCGTTTACGATCAGGCAGTGGCCCTCTGTCGTGAACTCGCTTCTATTCCTGATAACTACAAAGTGTTGTTTCTGCAGGGAGGAGCTTCGACGCAATTCTTCTCGATCCCGATGAACTTTCTAACCCCGGACAAAACAGCCGACTACCTCGTTACTGGCTCCTGGTCGAAGAAAGCGGTCGCCGAGGCAAAACGATTTGGTAACGCACATACAGCTTCCAGTAGCGCTGACAAAAACTTCAACTACATCCCCCAAGAGGTGAACTACAGCGACAACCCGACTTACGTCCACTTCACCTCGAATAATACGATTTTTGGGACAGAGTATCAAACCGAACCGGAAAACCCGGCTGGTTCATTTTTAGTTTGCGATGCCAGCAGTGATATCTTTTCACGCCCTCTCGACATCTCAAAGTATGGTATTCTGTACGCCGGCGCCCAGAAAAACCTCGGTCCAAGCGGAGTCACCCTCGTCATCATTCGCGATGACCTGATCGAAAGTGGCTCTGCTGATCTCCCGACAATGTTGCAATACCGGACACATGCGGAGAATGATTCGATGTTCAACACTCCGCCAACCTTCGGCATTTACATTATGGCACAGGTTTTTGCCTGGTTGAAAGACCAGGGAGGCCTTCCGGCAATTCAGAAGATTAACGAAATCAAAGCAAAGAAATTGTACGATTACCTGGATTCCAGCAAACTGTTCCAGGGGACTGCCGAGCCAGACAGCCGGTCTCTCATGAATGTCACCTTCGTCACTGGAAATGAAGACCTCGATAAGAAATTTATCGCCGAAGCAACTGCGGCAGGGCTGGATGGCTTGAAAGGTCACCGAAGCGTCGGCGGCATGCGGGCTAGTATTTACAATGCCTTCCCTGAGGCAGGTATCGATAAATTGATCGACTTCATGAGCAACTTCGAATCCACGAACGGTTAATACTCATCACATATAAACACCAATCACAAACCACTGGCCGACTCGACTCCGTCGTCCAGTGGTTTTTCTTTAGGTAATGTGACCATAATATTGGATACGAATTCCTACCGAGTATTCGTCCGGTAATGACTGCTTTAGATAATCTTTCTGACGAAATGTGAAGATGACAAGCCATTCTCAACTCTCCTTTGACGATCCCGTTGATGTAGGCATCGTCGTCGCCCTGGAGAGAGAGATCGGTTTGTTCCTGTACAATCACCCAGAGCATCGCCGTCAGGAAGGTAATCAAGCTGTATTCCTGCAAACGTCGCTGAACAATACTCATATTGGTATCGCGATAACGGGTCCGGGGCAAGATCGAGCGACGATGGGAACCCGGGCTCTCTGTGATGCGATGCATCCTCGCTGGATTATCTCTGTCGGTTATGGAGGTGCCTTGCTCCCGCAACTGAAAGTGGCTGATGCCGTGTTTATCGAAGAAGTGGTCACTTCCTCGGACGAGCATATGAAACTGGGCGGACGATATCCTTTTTCCAAAGGCGAAGTGCCTTGTCGTGTAAATCTAAACGGTCAATCCTTACGCGTTTTGCAAGGAAGCTTGTATTCCACAGATCGCATTATCTCCTCGATTACGGAACGAACCGAGATTGCCAAGAAACATGGTGCGGCTGTCGTCGATATGGAAACCTCCGCTGTCATTCAAGTCGCCCGTGACCGCCATATCCCTGTGCTCGCAATGAGGGCAATCAGTGACGATCTCCAGACAGAACTCCCCTCGGAAATCGCCCGTCTGCTCGAAAAAGAAGGGGCCAGCCGCTGGGGCGCCCTTAGCGCAGCTCTCTGGAAAAAACCGAAACTAGTGAAACTGTTATGGAAATTAAAACAGGATACTCTACTCGCCTCCGAAACGTTGGCGGGGGCACTTGAATATCTGATCTCTAATCTCCCTACGGGCGAGAAATCTGCTAACTCGAATGAAGTGGATTGAATTTCTGATCGACTCGTTTGCACTCGCTCCATCAGTTCCGTTAGAACGTGATACAGGCAGTCCTATTTCATTCAGTACATGTCCCAGGCGACATGAATCACCAGCGAATATTCCACAGCAGAAAATACTTCTCTCCAGAAAGATGAGACAACAATGCGTAAATGGTTGTTATCGGAAGTGAACTATCAATATGTCAAAAACAATTCTTATGAGGTCGCCGTTCTCCCGATTGGGGCAACAGAACCTCACAATCTGCACTTACCTTATGGAACGGACACGATTCAGGTCGAAACCATGGTTGAACGCGCCTGTGAACGTGCTTTCAACAAAGGAGGAAAAGTAGTCATGCTCCCACCGATTCCCTATGGGACGGAAACCAACATGATTGACTTTCCCTTCGCGATGAATGTGCAACCCTCGACGATTCTTTCCATCGTGTCGGATTTTTGTGAAGCTCTGGAAACTCAGGGGATCTACAAACTCGTGATCGTGAATGGCCACGGCGGCAACGACTTCAAACCGTTGCTGCGAGAACTGATGGCGCAAACAACCGTCAGCCTTTTTCTGTGTGACTGGTTCCGGGGAATTGTCTCCGATGTGGTTCCCGAAATTTTTGAAAACCCGGGTGATCACGCCGATGAAGTCGAGACTTCACTGATGCTGGCAATCCGCCCCGATCTCGTTGCTCAGAACCCGGAAACAGGAGAATTGCTGGCCGATGAAGGTGCAACCCGATCAACCCGTTTTGAAGCCGTGAATAAAGGGTGGATTTCGATTAGTCGAGAATGGCGACTGCTGACGACTAATACCGGTTCAGGTAACCCTCACGCTGCCACGGCGGAGAAGGGAGAAAAATTACTCAACCTGATTGTGGAGCGATTGGGAGATTTCTTATATGACCTCTCGGAATCCGAGATCGATGCTGATTTTCCATTTTAATGATCGCGATGAGTCTATTTTATTCTCTAGAATAAATTCGTGAGCCACAACATCGCATTCCATCCGCATCACCTGGAGGCTGCTCTGATCATGAAAACACCTTATCGCATTTATCTTAACTGCGTTCTGGCTGTCTGTTTTGTTCTACTCGTCTCTACTGACTTAAAAGCGGAAGAAACCTACCTACTTGAAGAAAACATTCTCTACCATGAAGGAGA
>JAGQQC010000276.1 GCA_020426395.1 Planctomycetaceae bacterium | reverse complement strand
TTGAGCAGAATCGGCCCGAGAACTGCGCCGGAACCATGATTACAGTCGAGAACAACTTTGAATTTTCGGGAACGAATTAACTCGACATTAACGAGAGATAGAATTTTTTCGAGATGAGGTTTCCAGGATGCGGAAAGGGTCTCGACGGAACCGATGCCAGACCAGTCTCGATAGTTGAATTGTCCTTTATTCAGGATGTTCAGGAATTCTTCGCCTCTTTGCTGGTCAAAAACAGAACCGTCTGGAGTAAAGGGCTTTAGTCCATTCCACTGGATTGGGTTATGACTGGCGGTGACCTGTAAACCTGCCGCTGCGGCATGATGTTTGACCAGGACTCCACAAGTGGGGGTTGAGGCGATACCGGCATCCAGCACCTGGCAACCTGTTGCTTGTAAGGTTGATGCGACCGCATCACGAATAAGTAAGCCAGTTCCACGGCCATCTCGTGAGAGGACCACAGAACCTCCATTGATCATCGTTCCAAAAGCGGCTGCGAACCGGACGATATATTCCGGATCAAGTCCATCACCGATCACTCCCCTCAATCCGGAGATGCTCAAAATTCGCTGAGTCACGTTGGTAAATTCTCCAAGCTGATTTTCTATTACGTGTCATATTTTATCGCAGCGGCTTCTGGCGGTGCCAAACCACCTTTTCAAGGAAGGCAACTTTTTTATACAAAAAAAGCTTCACGTTCCATCCTGTAAACGTGAAGCTTTTGAGCACACAAATTGGGTGCTCAACGCGGAGATGTAGCAAAAAGTCTCCCCCAAGACTTAGCCCGTCATTTGAAATCGATTGCTTTCATTCGAAGTTCATATTCACAGTCTTTGTTGATTCCCTGTATGAATACCGTCAGCAAACTGCTTGAATTCAATGGAATTCCTGTTCAGATTGAGCTGTGGAATCTGTGCCGTGGTGCATCAACACAACACTGTGTGAAGCAAACTTCAAGTGAATGATTAGAACGTGGGCAGTGCTTCCAGAGGAGCAGATGCGGTAGCGTAAGTCTGCGGGGCATAGACATTCGCAGCCGGTGCTGGAAGGGCACTCATTTGCGGATAAGCCATGGCTCCACTGGGATAAGTCTGGGTAACGCCGCAGTTTCCAGTAGCACAACCACCACTACTGTAAGATGTTGGGCCGTAATAGCTCGTTCCACAGGAATTACAACCGCTGCCACCACCGCTCAAGCAGCAGCACCCAGTCAAAGTCCAGACCAGTGGAAGAACCATCAGCAGTGAAAGAAATTTTTTCATTAGTTCAAGAGTCCTTTCAGAAGACAGGCCGTTTGAGTGCGAGAGTCTCGCAAGTTCGGACATCTCATCAAAGTAGAAGACAGCGTTCAGTCTGTCTTCCGGAATTTGATTTCCATCCGGGAGCTAGGTTCATGGGGGGAAGAGAGGCTCACATTCAAAAAAACGGGCACGGCAGAGCACGTCCTTAAGTGTGAGAGGGGGAAATAATCTAAAAAAATTTTTGTGTAAAGGGACATTTTTACAAAATAGGCTAAAGTTTTGTGCCTCTTCCCAGATTTGCCAGAAAATCTCAATTTCCCAAGCGGTTTCTGGCTTCGGCATAGTCTTCCGGCGTGTCGACATCGAACAGGATATCGTCGCTTGCGACCATGATTTCACGCAGATGGACATCGGTTCGTTTCCAGAGGGAATTGAGCCCCTGTGGAGGAGGGATCTCATCCAGCATGTGGGCGATACGGTCCGAAAATAGAACGGGGTGCCCTCTTCGGCTTGAGTAGGTAGGTATTAGTACTTCATCGGAGGGTTTCCACTCGTCGAGCATCTGGTTGATTAATTCAGAATTCAGCAGGGGCATATCGGGTGGACTAAGCAGGTAGAGATGGTCTGCGGTGGACTTCGTTAACTGCTGCACAGCCGCCAGGGCGTATATCAGGCTCGCTTTCATATCGGGTGGTGAAACTTCCGGCGTCACCAACAGCAGGCGGTTGGATTCAGGGAGAGCTGCCACCAGTTGCTCATCATCAGGACGACGAACGATGACGATCAGATCGATGTTGGCTGACAAATAGTTCGAGAGTGTTTGCCCAATCAAAGTACTGCTGGAAAGCGGAAGGGAGAGTTTATGTTTTCCCATGCGTGAACTGATTCCCGCGGCAGGAAGTAGTACGACTCGGGCGCGAGAAGGTAAAGGAGCAATGTCCTCAGGTGGGGAGAAGTGGAATGGTGCGAACACAACGAATCCTCAAAAAAATGACCGTTGCAATCTTACACGATTGCAACGGTCATACAAATTTGTTTCTGAATCGGATGTGCTTAGCGAGCCAGTGAGACACGGTCAGTATTAGATGCTTCTTCTTTTTCAGAGACCTCTTCCGACTCGGGGTTATTTTTGTTTTGCTCAGCTTCCTGTTTCACCCGGGTCGTCAGAATGCTGACTGCCTGTTGAGCCTGTGCCAGTTGATTTCCGGAGAAGTAGCTGGTTGCAGGACGGCCACCCAGATGTTTGATTGATTTCGCCGCAAGTTCTGACCAACTCATGTCACTGGCCAAATGCCAGGCAGCCGCTTGAGCAACTTGGGGTTCGATTCGCTCTTGAGCAACATTCACGAGCAATCGTTCCAGAACAGGATCTTCTGAGAACGTTTTGACCGGAGCGACAGTGTATTCCATTCGCGGAGCAGGTTCTGCTTTTCCATGTTCCAGGCAAACACTGTTAAATTGAAGGGAAAGAGTTTTCGCAGGCGGGATCGAGAAAAGGGATCCCGTGCTGTTTGTGCCTAAATTGTTCCCCCCTCGATTTCCACCTTGGTTACCGAAGCCACTATTTAATCCACCACCAGTAGACTGGGCGCCTCCTCCGCTGCCGAAGCTGTTGTTACCGAATCCGCCAGAGTTCAAACCTTGACCAAACTGCTTCAGAACCTGTACCCCCACCATAGCTTGAGGCATGGCGACTGTCAGAGGTTGCTGTGTGTTGTTCGTCACCAACAGGCGGCCCCCCTTGGAATCCTTGAGAACCAATTTGCTGGCAACTTTTCCGTCTTCCATCGCCGAAAAGAGTTCGACCTGTTCCGCGTTCGGATCGAATTCCGTGTTGTTGACAATTTGCAGCTTCGATTTTCCTGCGGCAGAGGAATATTCACTTTGGCTGATGAGCAAGGTTGCTGACAGGATCGCAGTCAGTGCGAATGAGAAGTGACCAGATAGTTTTGGCATGAAACCAGGTCCTTTTGGGGTAACAATGGTATTTTGGCACGGAGAGAAACAGAGAGGTTCCCAGACAAACCCGTCCGGGACGCTGTTTCAAATCAGATGGTGAGTGGTGTTTGTAACTTTACCTAAGTTATCATATCGCATCCATTTCAGGGCTAGCAACAAAAACCCGGAAACAAGGGATGTTTTTAGCTATCCGCCCCCAGTCCGGCGAGGCAGGGAAAGTCTGTCGGTTGAGCAAACCGCTACTTCTTTAACGCGTCCCGAAGTGCTTCTTAAACGATCGAAATGGAGTTTCTGGAGGTTTGTCATTAATTTCTGGGGGGTACGGGGCTAACCCCCAATCAATTTCCGATTAAACCGCCCCTCGTTAATAGTCGGACGTTCAGGTCTGCCTTGGTAGTGGAAGGTCAGCTCCATATTGTTGAGCCCGAGGAGATGCAGAATCGATGCGTGGAAATCGCTCACATGCATTTTGTCCTCGACGGCGTATAAACCGAGCTCATCCGTCGCACCAATCGTTTGACCTCCCTGAACACCCCCTCCGGCCATCCACATAGTGAAACCAGTCGGATTGTGGTCGCGTCCATTTCCCTGTTCGCTCATGGGGGTACGGCCAAATTCTCCTCCCCAGATGACGAGAGTTTCGTCGAGAAGCCCCCGTTGCTTCAGGTCGGTGAGCAAGCCGGCCACTGGCTGGTCCATTTCGCGACAAAGCTTCGAGTGATTTTTTTCGATCTGAGAATGCGAATCCCACCGGCTCCCGGCTCCATGATACAACTGCACGAACCGGACACCCCGTTCCACCAACCGGCGAGCGAGCAAGCATTGTTTTCCGTAAGTCGCGGTTTCTTTCTGATCGATCCCGTAGAGAGATAATGTTTCGGCAGTCTCTTCTTCCAGGGCGACCGCTTCCGGAGCGGCGGATTGCATGTTGAAGGCGAGTTCATAACTGCGAATTCGCGCGTCCAGTTCGGATTGATGTTCCCGTCCGAGGGAATACTCTTGATTGAACTGTTTCAAAAGCTTCAATTTTTCCTGTTGTCGTGCGGAAGATTCTCCTTGCCGGATGGCCAGATTGGCTAGAGGTTCTCCTTCTTTATTCTGAAACAACGTTCCCTGGTACGTCGCCGGCATAAAACCGGAACCATAATTTCGAGCACCACTCGCGAGGGGTTTGTTGGCGTCTTTCATGACGACATAAGCTGGCAGATTCTCATTTTCGGAACCGAGACCATAGGTGACCCACGCACCCAGAGAAGGGCGTCCTGCCAGTGGGGTGCAGGTATGCATTTGCATCATTCCCCCCGCATGGTTGATTCCATTTCCCCAGAGAGAATGAATGACAGCCAGGTCGTCGGCATGTTCGGCGATATTGGGTAACCATTCCGACACCAACAAGCCACTTTCACCATGCCGCGTCCAGGTACGGGGAGCTGGCAGAATGGGAGCCCCTTTTTCTCCCATCGCAGTAATCGGCTCCTTGAAACTTTCCGGCAACGGTTTGCCCGCCAGTTTGTTCAACAGAGGTTTGTAGTCGAATGTATCGAGTTGACTCGGCCCGCCTTCCATGAAGCAGAAAATAACAGACTTCGCTCGCGCAAAATGATGGGCTGGGGGGAGGACTGTTGTGGAACCCTGTGCCAGGCCACTGTAAGCAATTGCTCCGAACCCCATTCCTGCTTTAACCAGGAAGTCGCGACGCGAATTTAAGGGTTCGTGGTGGGGGATGCCTGCTTGTTTACAGAGTGAAGAACTCATGTTTATTTTTCCAGATGATCAAGGTGACGATGTCTGTACTAGAAGTGATCCTAAAACCCTCTGATGGGTCACAATATCCGTTGCTTCACGTTGTAGAAGAGCCACAACCGAGTTTTAGGATGGGTTCTAATCAATCGACGTACAAGAATGAGTTCGAGTTCAAAAGGATATGACAGAAATCGATTCGCCGTGAAGCCGTTTCGTCTTCCCCGCCTGTAGAGAGGAATGCGATAGCTTCCTGTAATTGTGTTTCCGACGGAAGTTGGCCCGTCGTCGTGGTAAATAACTGGGTGACAAACGCCGCGGGGTCGCTGACCTCACTTAAATTCTCTGCCAGCTTCTGGGCACGTTGATAAGTGAATTCTCCATTCATCATCAACAGTGCCTGGGGGGCGGTGGTGGCTATATAACGCGTGGGAGTACTTTTAATTCCTTCGGGGGCTCCCATAGTATGCAGGAAGGGAACAGGACTATTTCGCATCACTCGGAAGTAAAGTGAGCGGCGATTATGTTCATCCTTGTGGCCGGGGCCACCCATTCCTAAGTCGAGTTCCCCTGTCAACGAGAGCATCGAATCACGAATTTCTTCCGCTGAAAGGCGTCTAATTCGAGTTCGCCAGAGGTAATTGTTTTCCGGATCGATCTGTTCATATTGCTCGGCATCAGGATGAAATGCCGATTGCTGATACGTTCGCGATAACAGAATCATGCGATGCAGTGGTTTCAGATGGTAACCATTCTCAATGAATTCCGTTGCCAACCAGTCGAGCAGTTCTGGATGGGAAGGCTTCGTTCCCAGACGTCCAAAATCGTTGGATGAAGAGACGATTCCCCGGCCAAAATGATATTGCCAGACCCGGTTCACCATGACTCGCGCCGTCAACGGGTTCTCCGGATTGGTGATCCATTCCGCGAGTGCAGTACGACGTCCGGTGGAAGAGGGGGCCTGCTGTGGTTTGGCAACAGTGGCTTCCTCGCCTCCTAGAACTTCCAGGAATGCGGGTTGGAATGTGTCGGAATTCGTCTTCCCCGGAATGCGTGTTTCGATAACGGCTCCGGGGGTGTCGCTGACGGTGATTAATTGAGGGAGAGGTTTAGGACGCAATTTATCAAACGCCTTGAGTTCCTCTTTCAGTTTTTTCCAGTTCTCCTTTTTGTCTCCCTTGAGATTATCCCAGTTGACGGCAGCCCGTTTTTCCTCCGCCTGGCGTTCGACCAGATATGCGATTTGATGTTCAAAGCTGTTCCGCTCTTCAGCCGGCTTTTTCCAGGCAGCTTGCACATCCAATGGAAACAGACGCGTGGCCTGATCGGTACGGGTATCGAGATACTGCTGCTCAATCTCATTGAGCGCCTGGCGAATGTCGG
>JAGQQC010000275.1 GCA_020426395.1 Planctomycetaceae bacterium | reverse complement strand
GTGTGCGAAAACGAGTTCCGGTCACGTTTACTTCTTCTTTGGTGGGGTTACTCCCATCCACTTCGACCGCGACACGTTCCGGTTGTGGCACAACGATGTCATATCCTCCGAGTATTTTGCCCGCACGAAATGCGTCTGGTTCCAGCCGGGAAAGATCCACGCCGTAAACATACCGAACAGGTGCTTCTACGACGGCAGAAACATCTCCTCGCCAGGTATCGACGGAGGTCTTTGCTTGCACGGTTGAATCGACCACGACCGTGATCAATTTGAGGGACCGGGTGATTTCAATCACTTCGGCCAATGGGCGAAGTTGCCCTTTTTCATCCAGATGGGACGTGATCATTGTTTGAGATAGAGTATCTTCCTGCTGAGAGCGAAGTAAATTGGCCAGGCCTGCAAACAACACGACGGCCAAGCCTCCTAAAAGGAGGTGGAAGAGGACGGTCGCAGTCCGGCCGGCCCCGATGTAATTTTGATCGGGACGGAAACCTTCGGGGCCAGTGAGAACATCGGTAACGGTTGATTCGGCGGTATTCCTCATGAGGGACTCCTCTCAAAGGAAAAAATGGCATTCACCCAGGAAATGATGTGATTCAGAGCAGAAACTGGTCTCTCGCCCGAAGTGAAACCTCTGAGCTTGATTTGAAATGATGGAAGACGGGGGCTTGGCTCGCGCTGCCTAATTATACGCAGCGAATATCTGTTCATGGGTAAGAAAATAGGTTCTTTTCCCGGACCTGGATTTTTGTTTCAGCGGCGCGCAAAAAAAATCCTGTTCCAAGTGAGGAGCAGGATTCTTTCATCAGGTTCAAGTGAGGTCTTATTTTCCGGGAAGGGGTTCATCAAGCCCCAGAGAGGAAAGATTGAACATCGATTCCGGAGGGGATGCCTCTATCCAATCTGTTAATTCGGTTCTTTCCTGAAGTTTTTTCCCCTCATCGGAGAGGAAAAACCGAGTCTGTTCAACAGCAACGGGAATTCGTTGATTAGGGAAGTCTTCGTACTTCATGACAAATAGAAAACCCTCATTCGGTTTTTGGTCTAAGCGAAAACAATAGAACTGTTCCTGCAACATCCAGTGTTCATTGGGGCTCAATGTGAACCAGCCGCCCGTTGTCGAATTCTTGTCAGGTATTCCACTCAGAAATCGAGGGATTTGCCAATGATATTTGACCTGTGTTCCTCTCCCCTTTTTCAATTCCTCAACCTTGGTTATTTCAAATCGCTCATGGTGGATAAGATCCAGCAGCTGCAATTCGAAAATAGAGTGAGAACCAAATGCCAGTGGGTGTCCGAGACGGATTGAATTCAGCGCAGAATTGCGAGGTTGATTATGGGTGTCTGTAAGTGTGAATGACCCTTTGGTTCCCTGGCGAAAAGCACGAAAATGTTTTTGTGGGGTTAATAATTGGATGACAGTCATGTCCTCATTGTTTTCGAGAACATGCTTTCTGACCGATTCAAATCGATGTTGTTTCCCATCGGTAAATTGTGTGAGGAGCCAGATCTGGTCTTTTTCATCATTGTACATGGTCTTCTTAGACCCAAACTGTATCTCCCACGCACCCGCTTCCAGAAAGTTTGCTGCTTCTTCGTATTCCGTTTCAAACCGGGCCTTCCAATCGATTTTTTCATCTGCGGCGAGAGAAGAAACTGATAAAAGACTGTGTAGCAACAGCACACCTAGGATCGTTGACCGAATTCTTCTGGTTTCTGGTGAGTGAATGAATGAGACATCACTCTCAACAGAATCGACGTCCACCGTTTCACGCATATGTTTGGCTCCTTGCACATACAGTAAGAGTCGACTGACCAGGACGTGCGGTTCCTGCCAGTGGGGCCGGCTAAGGGAACGTGTGAGAACTATTTAGCATTTATCTTACTTGATGAGGGAGGCGAATCAAGAAAGATAACTTAAGTCACTACTAAGAAGAGAGAATGCATCGCCGTCAGGTTCAGTTTGATTTTTAGGATGACCCCGTTTTGTTCCTGGCTTAAAGCCATTTGTCGGCGTCACGACCTGATAATAAAGTAATTGAATTGCATTTGCGTATCCAGAATTTACTGAGAAAGTCGTTGAACTGTTCTTGCTGCCGAAAAAATTCATCTATACCTTGGAGTTTATCAGCAAAGGGCCACGTGAATGGATGAGCTTTGATCACCAACAGGTGACCCTCACATCTCTAAGTTATCCTGAAACTTTCTGACGGGTCAAATTGACTCCTGTTGTGCAGATCAATAAACAACCCTGCCGGGTTTCAGGATGATTCCAGTTCTTCACATTCACATTTCGATTTGACAGGAGAAGCGCTCCATGTCGTTTCCGTCCCTCCTCCCTGCGCTCAGATTCCCTTCTATTAAACCCTCCTCTGCGAAACGTCGTTCTGATTTCTATCGACAGAGATGGTCACAAGCCCGACTAAATGGCCTTGAATATCTCGAAGACCGAACCCTACTCTCGGCGATCGATTTCACGCTTGCCCCCAGTTATGATGTCGGACAGAGCCCTTTCTCGGGGGCTACTGCGGATTTCGATGGGGATGGTACGTTGGATGTGGTGACCGCCAACTATTTATCGAATGATGTCTCGGTTCTACTAGGAAACGGTGATGGAACCTTTTCTGCCGCAGTGAATTCGCCAACCGGCACGAGTCCCGCTGCGATCACGACAGGTGACTATAACAACGATGGTATCGTGGATGTTGCCTCGGCAAATTACAATTTCTTTGAAGAATCGATCACGGTTCTCCTGGGAAACGGCGATGGGACTTTTGGGGCTCCCCTGGAAATTACAGCGGGCAATGCTCCTATTTCCATTACAACTGCTGACTTTGACGGTGATGGAACAGACGATCTCGCTGTGGCAAACCAGTATTCGAACAATGTTTCGATCTTGTTGGGGAATGGTGATGGCACATTTACGGCAGCTTCAGATGTGGGTACTCACATTAATCCATCCTCTGTATTAGCAGAGGATTTTGACGGCGATGGGAATATCGATCTGGCGACGACAAGTGTCACCACGAACGAAATCGCGATTTATCTGGGTAACGGAGATGGTTCTTTCACGAATGGGCAAACGCTCGGTATTGGTGCGGGAACCTTCGTCACGATTGTCAGTGACATCAATTCCGATGGTGCGCTGGATATCATCACAGCGAACGCGAATTCTGGAGACATTTCAATTTTGATTGGCAATGGTGATGGGACATTTTCCGCCGCTTCAACGATTACAACTGGGGGGATTCCGTATGCTGTCGAGGCAGGTGATTACGACGGGGATGGGAACGTCGATCTTGCCATTGCTGACGGGTATTCTAATTCTGTTTCCATCTTCCTTGGCAACGGTGATGGAACTTTTGGAGAAGCAACCGAATTCGGAACCGGTGATACTCCTCGTGCAATTCTTGCGGGGGACTATGATGCGAATGGAACTCTTGACCTGATAACGATTGATGGAGAGACTGATACCGTTTCCGTAATGTTGGGCTATGGTGACGGCACTTTTGATGCAAGTCGGGTCTATGCAATTGGAGGGACGGCAGTTGACGTAATTCTCGATGACTTCAACGGAGACGGTTTTGTCGATATCGCGACTTCCAATGCTCTAGCCGGGAACATCTCCATACTACTCGGGAATGGTGACGGCACGTACTCTGAACAACAAAGCTTTGCTGTCGGGTTAAATACGCTTCGTCTGACTAGTGGTGATTTCAACGGAGACGGCGTAGTAGATATTGCGGCGGTCAATGCCCTGTTTTCCGGGACGGTTTCTATTCTTCTCGGCATTGGTGATGGAACGTTTGGGGCTCCTCAGGACTACGCCGTCGGAGGCCAGCCAGCCACGGTTGCCACAGATGATCTGAACGAAGATGGTTTTCTCGACCTGGTTGTGGGGAATGTGAGTTCTTCTGATCTTTCGATCCTCCTGGGCAATGGGGATGGCACTTTCGGGGCGGCGACCAGCCTCATAATGCCAGGCGGAGTCTATGATGTCACGATCGTTGATGTAAATGGAGATGGCAATCTCGACTTGCTTACGGCGAATGCCACCTCCAGTAATGCTTCCGTTCTGCTAGGGAATGGAGATGGAACGTTTGCCGCACCGCTGACCTATGCTGCCGGAACTCTTCCTTCGTCGATAAGTTCAGGAGATTTTGACGGTGATGGAAACCTCGATTTTGTCGTGTCGAATTATCTATCGAATGACCTTTCTGTCTTTATGGGCAACGGGGATGGAACCTTTGGAATTGCTTTGACCTATCCAGCCGGCACGGGACCCTTCACCGTCGTCGTTGTGGACCTGAATAGCGATGGAGCGGATGACCTTGCAGCAGTGAACCGGGAGGCCTCATTTTCCGATCACGATATTATGTCAATCCTGCTCAATAACGGAGACGGTACCTTTGCAGCAGCCGAAAACTTTCCCGTCTCCGGTCACGCAGCCACAGGGTTGGTTGCTGGTGATTTGAATGGAGACGGCTTGGTGGATCTTGTGGTTGCCAACTTTACCTCACAAAACATCGCCATCCTGTTGAACGAATCGACGATGGTAACTCCCGAGATCCCCGAGTTGGAAAGCGCCGCTCTCAATTCCACTTTTGATAGAATCGTTGTGCAGTATGCCGCCGCTACACTGGATCAAGCATCGGCCGAGAATCCAGATAATTACATAGTCGTCATGGCGCATGGAGATGCCAATGGGGATGGTGATTTCTTCAATGATGGTGATGAAACGGAAGTGGCTATCACTTCCATCTCGTATGATTCTCTGTCGAATCAAGCGACAATAGAGCTCTCGGAGCTTCTGTTTGATGACGTCTATCGACTTTCAGTTGACGGCGACGATGCAACCTCAGATGGAAGCCCAGGTATCGCTAGTACGACCGGCGATTTTCTACTGAATGGAGATTACACAGGAGAGCTTGATCTTCGCGCTGAAAATCTGGGCAACCAACTGGTCACCAGTGTTGAAGACCTTAATCTTACTCAGGGGGTAGCGAAAAGTCTGCTCGGCAAACTGAACACCGCAGTCCAGAAGTTGAGTTCTACCAGCAATGGTTTTTCCGGTGCCGAGCATGTTCTCGAAGCTTTTATAAACAGTGTTGAACACTGGTTAAGCACAGGTACCCTATCGGCAGAGGAGGCTGAAGAATTGATTGCCGATGCAGAGTTGATTATTTATGGCATTACGAATGGTGTCGATGGTCTCCCCAGCGAAACCTCCCTCGACTTGACCTTTACGGACATCAGTATTCTCGAGGAAGCACTTGGTTGATCAACCAATGTGCTATCCATCAATGTTGCATTCTGGCCTCATCAACCTTTAGTGAGAGGCACCCACTCGGAAAAGGTCGCTGCCTGTCCGACCCGGGTTCCGGAAGCGTCTGATAGATTCCAGACAGTCGCTCTTTCAATGAGAAACCGCTGACCAGTGCTGGTGACGCGAATTCCTCGATAATCATCCACAAATCCTTGTTTCGAGGTACGCTCCAGCAATCTGGCCCGTTCATCTCGATGAACAGGTTCGGCCGTCATCCGCGAAGGTGTCTGCACAAACTGCTCGATCGTCATTTCCCAAAGTGCCAGTGCCGTCTGGTTTCCGTAATTCAGAATCGGATCAGATTCTGTACCGTGTGAAACGACGACAAACGGTGCATCAAAGAGCCTTTTTGCATCTTCTTCCAAATTCCCGGATCTTTCAATCAGTTGTTCTCCCAAAAGAGCATGGTAGGAATCAAGAAGGATCTGCGTATGAGTAAGCCAATTGTTTTCTAACCAGGGTGACATGAAGGCTTGCCTAAAGATTTATTTCGATGATGACTATTGTAGTCTGGATTGTGTCGTGATGAGAGTCCACAGGTCAACTGTGTATAGGGTTTAATCTTCGAGGACGAACTCCAGAATCGGCGCCATTGCTTTCCAGGCGTCGGCAAATAAATCGACCGCTTCGGGGGATCGAACCAGAGACACGGCGCAGGTGTTTTGGCAATTTCCGCCCTATCTCGCAAACTCACTAATACGTGTATATCTTTTACCAGCGCACAAAAAAATGCCGGGCACTTTCGTGGTCGGCGTTTTTCGTAAACCTGTGGGGAGCGAAAGTTCGCTCGTCGTGGTAAGGCTCCGATGGCGGTTTGTCTTTTTAGACGAAAATCGACACAGACACACTAAGTAGTGTGTTTATGACGCGACATCCGAGGTAAAATCAGAAACTTACGAAGTAAACGAAATCCCAGTTGTTGGGGAGAGTTTACTGTATTGTCCAAGAAAATCATGGCCTATCCAGTCTGAGCTCAATTGGAGTAAAAGTATGCA
>JAGQQC010000274.1 GCA_020426395.1 Planctomycetaceae bacterium | reverse complement strand
GAGATTCCCGGTTTCTATCGATTTAAGCTTAAAGGCAAAACTATCGCGAGAGCCTCCTTTAACGTCGATCATCGCGAAGGAGATCTACGTAGAATTGATAAAAACACGCTGCTGAAAAGTTTTGACGGTGAAGGAACTACTGCCGACATTCAGTCAACGACTGGATGGGAGCCGGTGCTGAATTTACGCGGCAAGCCTCTTTGGGGATGGTTTCTGGTTGCCGCGATGTGTGTCGTAGGGATCGAACTGACGTGCCTGGGGATTTGGAAGCGATAGAGAGTTTTTTGATGATTGTCGTTCCGCTGGTATGCTCTGAGCAGTGAATTGAAGAAGGTAAGTTTTTGGAAAGTCGAAGTTGAAAATTGTGATTTGCCAATTAGTAGCAACCGACTGGGTCTGGCAGCCGATGGTTTCGCTTTTGCATATTTATGCAGGTGCGGGCGTGCTGATTGTCCTTGCTCTGTTTGCTTATGCACGGACGATTTGGGAACGTCCGTTTGTCAGCAGCCTCCTGCTGCCGATGCGTATTGCATTTATTGCGGCTTTAGCAATTTTATTAATGGGTCCGAGTATGCTCCCTCCGCAATCGGAAAAAACGATTCGCCCGAAATTGCGCATCCTGTTAGACACATCGGAGTCAATGTTGACCGAGGACTGCGAAGGGGTCTCGCGTTTTCAATTTGCGCAGGAGCATGTCGTCAGCACCTCGAATCTGCGTCCTCTTTACCGGGACTTTGATGTAGAGATCAGTGGTTTTGATGAAAAGATTCGGCCGCTGGGAATGTCCCGGATGAATCAGGATGCTGATGAAGTTGCGGTCGGACGAAACACGTATCTTTCAGAATGTGTGTCCTCCGCTGTTACGTCGATTCCCCAGGAAGACATTGGATCTCTGGTTCTTCTGGTGAGTGATGGTCGCGATTCACGCGATGCACCGATTCAATCGGCAGCGATGCTGGCCAAATCTCGCAACGTACCGATTTATACAGTCGCATTGGGAGGTCAGAGTGTACAATCTGATGTCGCAGTATTGGCAGTACCGATGCAGGATTACCTGCTGCCCGGAGAACCCGGCGCGATTATGGTAAAGATTTATCAAGCAGGTCTAAGTGGCCGGACGTCAAAATTACGGATTCAAAACGGCAACAAAGAACAGGAGATTCCAATCGCCTTCAATCAGCAGCGGAAGGTCGAATTGCAGTTGCCAATCAAGCAGGATGAACCGGGACGCTATGAGTACAAGATCTCGGTAGCACAAGTGGATGATGAAGTGGAAGTGAATAATAACGAGCAGACCGTTTTCTACGATGTTCAAAAAAGACGCGTTCGCGTGTTGATTCTGGAAGGACAGCCTTTCTGGGACAGTAAATTTCTGGCGCAATCGTTGCGAAAAGATGAGCGAATCGAACTGACTCAAATCACGCAATTAGCAACAAAAAAACGTGAGACGATTGTAACGCGCGTGAAGGAGGCGACTCCGGGCGTTCCCAATACCCCCGAGGAATGGGCTGCTTATGACATTATTATTCTGGGGCAGGCGATAGAAAACGTACTTGATGAAAAAACGGCGAAACAACTTGTCGACTTTGTTTCAGACCATGGTGGCAATGTGATTTTTGCTCGGGGAATGGCCTACGATCGGGCCACGAATGATGGTCAACAAGTGAAGAATATTCTGTCAAAAATTGAACCGGTGATATGGGACGCGGGAGAACTGGAAAATGTTACCATGACATTGACTCCCAGCGGTCGTACAAGCCAATGGTTTTCGACAGCGAAAATGGGAATGGATGTGGATCAGGCTTTGGCGCGATTGCCGGGATTTCAGGTGACCCCCTTGATCAAAAAAGAAAAGGCGGCGACCATTGTTCTCGCTCGAGCATCGGCCGGTGGTTCAGCGAAACTCGATGCTTCAGGACAGCCGGCCATAGTGCGAATGCGATACGGACGCGGCTCCGTGGTGGGAGTACTGGGAGACGGGTTGTGGCAATGGAGTTTACTGCCTCCGGAAAAACATGATCTCGTCAGTTTTTACGACACCTTCTGGTCGAACCTTGTTCGCTGGATGGCAATGGGAAGTGACTTCCAACCCGGGCAACAGGTGGCGATGAATTTGAGCCGGACAAGCGTTCGTCTGGGAGACCCATTGATAGTGGATGTTGTTTATAAGCATACTCCTGCTGCGGGGGCTCATCCAGAGCTGAAACTGACCGATCCGGAATCTGAGACTCGCGTTGTCGCATTGTTTCGTGTGGCCGGAAGAGAGCCGCGTTTTCGAACCGAGCTGAAACCGGACATCGTTGGTGTACATCGGCTTGTTGTGGATGCCCCCGGAATGCAGCCGGCGCAACTGGACAGTAATTTTAATGTTTACGACATCAATATAGAGCGATTATCCACCGCCGCCAACCCCATGGCATTGCAGATTCTTGCTGAGCATTCCGGCGGAAAATTTCTGGAAGCGGATCAGCTGAGTGAATTGTCGGAGCATCTGCTACGTCACCGGGCAGCGGTAATGATTCCTCCGAAGCTCGAATTCATCTGGGATCAGTGGGTCATTATGACTTTGCTGTTGCTGTGGTGTGGATCAGAATGGTTATTCCGCCGTTCGGCCGGCCTTCTATAGAGATCGAATCAGGATAAAACCTGTGTACAGATAGTGTTTTTAGTGGTATACTGATGCCAATAGCAAGGAGTCAAATGTGATGAAAGAGGGACACCTCTCTCAGCTGTTGGAAAATACCTCTCAGCTGACAATGTTGGTCGAGGTCAGCAGTACTATCTGTCGGGCAGGTGGTGCCCTTCTGGCCGTTGCGATGGTCGCTTTGGGCGTAGATGCACTTTTTGCCCTGTCTCCCTGGGGATTGATATCAGTCGATCTGTTCTTTGTGTGCCTGATCATATCGGCAGGATGTTTTACTCTACGGCAGGCATGGCGGAATGCGTTTAATGCTCGCCGTGTTGCGCGTCAGATTGAAACGCATCTTGGCGTTGATAACAGTCGGCTGATCAACTCTGTGGAGTTTCTTGAGAACCCGTCCAGCTCATCAAGCCGCGAATTGATTGATCGATCAATTCGGGATGGAGAGGATATGGCCTCATTGATTTCTTCTTTCGAGGTTGTAAAATTTCGAGGTTTTTTGAAAGCGTGTGGGCTTGCTTCGGGAGCGATTCTGTTTGTCATCATAACTTTTGCCTCCGCCCCAAGATTAATTGCAATGGTTCTACCTCGTTATCTGGATCCGACCGGTGATCATCCTCCATTCACACTTCTGGACTTTGAAGTGACAGTGTCTCCAGAAACCGTTTACCACGGTCGTCCAGCAACGATTTCCGCGGAACTCAGCGGTCCCGAAGCTGTCGATCAGGCGAGTGTTGTCTTTGTGGAAGGGAACAGTCGAAAGCGACTGCCGATGTATCGCAATTCTGCTGGCGAATTCATACTACCGATCGAGCAGGCGGACAAAACTCAGGAGTTTTATATCGATACTCCGAGTGGTCGAAGCCAGCGACTCACGTTCAGCGTGTTAAAGGTTCCGTATTTTGAATCTGTCGGTGTTCACTACGAATTTCCGAGGTATACCGGCTGGTCGTCTGTCAGTCATACGCTCGATGCACGAGGCATCCGGGGCCTTGAGGGGACGAAAGTAACCCTCTCTGCCACTGGCAACCTCCCTTTGAATTCAGCACAATTGGAACTGTTCGGGCCTGAATCGGAAGATGAAAAAGAAGATCGCATTCCATATGATACAGTTACTCTCCATCCGACGGAAAAGGATGTCGCAACTGTTTCCGGTTCGTTTCAGCTTCAATCGAGCGGTTGGTATCGTCTGACTCTGGTTGGTGTCAACGGAGCACGCAGTAAAGAACAGTTAGAAGGGAAAATCATATCCGCTCCGGATCGAATGCCGCAGATTTCCTTTCTGGAGCCGGATCCGCACGTGATTGCCGTGGAAGGCTGGAAGATTCCCGTGCTCTTACAGGCGACAGATGATATAGGAATCGATCGTATCATATTTTTGTGTGGCGTTAACGGCTGGGGACCGGATTCGACGTTGCTGCCTCTGCACAAGGATCAGACGACGATAGCCCGTGCCGATTACGAGTTTGATCTAAAGTCTTTGGGGGCACGAGCCGGTGATATCATCACGTATTACGCTTCTGCCTATGATAATCACCCCAGCGGCGAACATGTTTCGGAAACTTCCAGATATGTGATTCAGGTCATTTCTGAAGAGGAATACCGGGAATATGCACGCCAGCAGTATCAGATGGAGCAGCTGATTCAAGAGTTTGAAGATTTTCGAACAAGGATGGATGATCTGAAAGAGCAGCGAGAGGAGATTCTGAAAGAATTGAATGAGCTTCAGAAGAAACTCGAAAGTGGTGAGGAAATGAGCAGCGAGGAATTGAATCGCCTGGAGCAGCTTCAGAAAAAATTGGAACAGTTTGCAAAACAGGCTGAAGAACTCTCGAAAAAGATGCAGGAGCGATCCGATGATCCGCAATTGTACGATTTGGAACAACCGTATCGCGAGATGTTAAAGACTCTCAGCCAGCAACTTGCACAACAGTCGGAAAGTGCAAACGAACTGAAAAAAGCAAGTGCGTCCTATGGTAAGCAACCGGGAAATACTGAGAAACGGAATGGGCTTCAGCAGGCGGCTGAAAATTTTATGAAAAAACAGGATCCGTTCGGTAAGAAGACGGAGGAGACTCTGGATGAGACCGAACAGGACCTGGAGAAACTTAGGCTTGCGGACAGTCTGATTGCACAGGCGGAGCGATTACGGGCGGCAATTCAATATCAAAGAGATCTGGCGGATCGTTTGGGAGAATTTCGCGATCGGAAATCCTTCAATCCAGACGAAATGAAGAAAATGCAGCGCATGGCCAAAGAGCAGGAATTGCTGCAGCAGGAAATAGAGGAAGTCAAAACCACTCTGAAGGAAGCAGCCAAAGAAGCTGCGGAGAGCCTTCCGAAAATGTCTGGTAATGCGAAACATATTTGCGAAGCATTGGAAAAGATGCAAGTTGACCAGTATCAGGATGCAGCTGCACGGTCTGCACGAAAGGGGAACGGTCAGCAGGCTTATGAGTCGGCAGAGGAAGCTGCGAAAAGGCTGGAATCACTGCTTTCCGATTGCTGCTCTCCCAAATCGGGGGCGGAGTCGGGTGATTTGGATGGATGTTTAAAGCTGCCCAAACAGAACCTGAAAAATTCTTTGGAGCAACTGGCCCAGGGGCGTAAAATTCCCGGCATTGGTCAGAAAGGGCAATCCGGATCGGGATATGCTGGCTCCCGTGCTCAAATGGTGATTTATGGTCCTTATCAGGCGTCACAGGGGAAAAGTGATGCGCGCCGGGCTGGAGGGATAGGCAAACGCGGGCTGGGAGAGCGTGGGCCAAGAGAAAGTAACAATGATCCTGTCAGTGCCGAGACACTCACTCCAGATGACCATCATATTATACGTGGATCTTCTGGGAATATGCGTGGTGTACCGGTCGAGTATCGGGATCAGGCTGAAGCCTATTTTAAACGTCTTGCTGAAGGAAATTGAATCTTATAATGGGTTCGAACTCTGTAATCGGAGGTATAACGTGCGAAATTATAACCACTTTCTGAAGATGTTCTGCATTTCGGCAGCAGTTGTCGGATTTTCATTCGCCCTTTGTGCGAGTCTGGCTGCTGAAAATAAGCGGCGCGGAATTGTCGAGTGCGCGAATTTGATTTATGCAAAGAACAAAAGCTCGGTTTGCTTTAGCCCAGAATTTCTGAAGCAGATTGAAAAAGAGACGAATATCTCGACATCCAGCAAGTTCTCTAAGGTCAATATGGAATCAGTTGAGCTGTATCAGTATCCCTTTTCCGTCATGACGGGAGAAGGCGATTTCTCCCTCTCGGAGATACAGAGATCTAATCTGAGAACGTACCTGATGAACGGCGGATTTATCGTTGCTTCGGCAGGATGTAGCAGTGAAGAGTGGGCGAAATCATTTCGACAGGAAATTGCCAGTATCTTTCCGGATGTCAAACTGCAGAAGATTGATTTCTCTCATCCCATTTTTCATACCGTCCATGATATTAATGGACTCGACCGTACAAAGTCTTCCGGGCAGGCAACGCTGGAAGGGTTGGAAATTGACGGAAAAATCGTATTGATTTTCAGCAGTGATGGATTGAACGATTCCTCTAAGGCGGGAGGTAATTGTTGTTGCTGTGGTGGAAACGAAATTCGCAATGCACGTCAGATTAATGTCAATCTGTTGGCTTACACGCTGACCCACTAATTTCCTCGCTTTAAAACTAGATAATACTGATCTGGAA